>JASLBX010000104.1 GCA_030146385.1 Jiangellaceae bacterium
GCACTCGCCGCGCGACCTATCGCGGGCTGGAGGTGCTGCCACGAACCCTCCAGATCGCCGGACGCCAGCGAGTACAGCGCTTCGACGTGCGCGAGGGGGACGGCGTACTGCGAGTCGATCGTTCGGCCGGTCTGGCGGTCATGAAGGCCGTCGAGCACTTCCCGCGCCACATCCAGCTCACCCCTGAGGACGTGGAGCAGCGCACGCAAGGTCAACAGATGCCACATGTGCCGGCTGGGAGGATCGAGTTCGATCGCGTTGATGATGAGCTGCTCGGCTTCGTCCCACTGTCCCAGCGCGATCAGCGGTTCGGCGGCATTGCCGGCCAGCATCGACCCGAGCGAGCGCGCCAACCCGATCTCGGTGGCCTCCGCGATGCCGGTCTTGGCCACCCCTGCGGCCTCGGCGTACCGGCCTAGCAGGTTGAGCGAATCGGAGTAGTTGATGCGATACCCGACTATGATGCGAGGGTCGGACTCCGCGAGCCGTCGCGCTTGCTCGAAGGCCTCGAACCCGGCTTCGACCTCGCCGCTGTGGACGTAAGACGGGCCGAGCGTGTTGAATGCGCGCATCTCGGCGTCCACGGCCCCCGACGCCCTAGCCACCGACACCGCCTCGTGAGCAATCGGGATCGCGTCGCGGAACCGGCCGTCCATCATGTTGGCGGCGGCCAGAAGCGTCAGGACGCGAGCGCGCTCGCGAGTGGGCGGCTCGGGCGGGACGGCTGCTACCGCCTCCTCGGTGGCGGCACGCGCACCGATACGGCCGAGATCCTTCATCATCCTCACCCGCTGGAACAGAAGGCCGCCGTAGACCTCCCCGTCCTCCTCAATGCCGGGCTCGGCCAATCCATCCTCGGCAAGCGCCAAGGACCGCTCCATCTCGCCGGCGTCCGCGGCGGCCGCGGCGGCCCGGCGCAGCAGACCGGCCCGGGTCGTGCCGGCCACGGCTTGCGGGTCAGGCATCCGGTGCCAGAGCTCAAGGGCTCGCTCGAGCAGGCGCAATGTCTCGGCGTGGGCGTACGTGCGCTTGGTGTCGTCAGCGGCTCGCAGGTACGCGGCAAAGGCCCGTTCGTGCTCGTGCGCGGCGTACCAGTGGTGTGCGATCTCGACGGCTGCGGAGCCGTCGCCTACCAGCTCGGGCTCGGCCTCCAGAACCTCGGCGTAGCGGGTGTGCAACCTGGCGTGCGTACCGGGCAACACATCGTCGTGCAGGGCTTCACGCAGCAGCGCGTGCCGGAACGCGTACGCCTGCCCCTCCACCCGAATCAGGTTCGCCGACACCGCCTCGCGAAGCGCGGTCTCCAGCTGTATCTGGTCCAGCTCGACGACGGCGCTCAGCAGCGCGTCGTTGACCTTGGCACTTCCAGACGACAAGACCCTGAGCACCTCCTGCGTGGACGGGCTCAGCTGCTCGACCCTGACGAGCAGGAGATCACGCAAAGAGTCCGGCAGCGCGCCGTACCGACCGTCGGCACCGGCTCGAGCGAGCTCCTCGACGAAGAACGGGATGCCCTCGCTGCGGCGGAAGATCTTTCCGACCATGTCGGGCGAGGGCGTGCTGCCCAGAATCCCGGTGAGCTGCTCACCGACCTCAGCCTGGGAGAGCCGCGGCACGTCGAGGCGATGAACCGCCCGCACCCGATCGAGCTCGGCCAATAAGGGCCGCAGCGGGTGCTTCCGATGGATCTCATCACTGCGGTACGAAGCGATGATCAGTACTCGGGCTCCGTCGAGTGCTCGGATGGCGAATCGCAGCAGGTCGCGGGTCGACGCGTCGGCCCAGTGCAGATCTTCAACCACGAAGACGAGCGGACGCTCAGCCGACGCCCGCTCGAGCAGGACGGTGACAACCTCGAACAGCCGGCCACGGCCATCGGAAATCGACTCGGCGCTCTCGCCCAGTTCGGGCAGCAGTGTCGGAAGGATCGAGCCGCCGGGCCCGGCAAGCTCCAGCAACTGCTGAGCGCCGAGCTGGCCGGAGAGCTCGCGGAGCGCACCGGCGATCGGCGCGAACGGCAGGCCGTCGCCGCCGAGCTCGACACACTGGCCGACGATGACGCGCGCGCCGCGCGCCGCTGCGTCGCCCGCGAACTCCTGGATGAGCCGGGACTTGCCGACGCCCGCCTCGCCGCCGAGCAGAACTGCCGACGCCTGCCCGTCTGCCGCTTCGGCCAGACGCGAGCCGAGCGCTTGCAGCTCGATGCCCCGCCCTACGAAGCCCGGACTGAGGAGGGACGTTTCCACGTCCCCCATCTTGTCATCGGCAACTGACAGGGCGGGGCTGTCGCCGGCGATCACGCCAGTTGGGCGGGACGGCCAGCTCCTAGCTGCTGTCTACCGAGCCGACGCCACCATGGGCGTGGTGGGTTACGGCGACGGCGCGGACGAGCGAGCCGAGCCGCGCGGACCGTCCGCTCTCGGTCGGCCTCGCGGCGCAGATCTGCGATTCGCTCGTTGATCAGGATGTGGGCGATGTCGGTGTAGACGTTCATTGTCGGCTCCTTGCGGACGTTCTCTCGTCGTGCTTCAAGACTCGTCCGTAAGGAACCCCGCAGACATCGGGCAGCCGCCGCATCTTCTGGGGTGGCGCTACCTTAGGCCCCGCCTTACCCGGTGCCGAGGTGGCCTAAGGCACCTCAGTCGCCGCCCGGCTGTCCCGGTCATTCATAGGCATAGAACCCTCGCCCGGACTTGCGGCCGAGCTCGCCCGCCGCGACCATCCTGGTCAGGATCTCGGGCGGGAAGAACTTGGCGTCGGCCGTCTCTTCGTAGATGTTCTTCGTGGCGTGGTGCAGGACGTCGAGCCCGGTCAGGTCGGTCGTGGCCAACGGACCCATCGCGTGGCCGAACCCGAGCTTGCAGGCCGTATCGATGTCCTCCGCGCTCGCGACGCCAGACTCGTACAGCCGGACCGCCTCCATGACGAAGGCGGTGATCAGCCGGGTGGTGACGAAGCCCGCGACGTCGCGGTTGACGACGACGCACGTCTTGCCCACCGACTCGGCGAACGAGCGCGCCGCGGCCAACGTCTCATCCGCGGTGCGCCGTCCGCGGACCAGCTCGCACAGTTGCATCATCGGCACCGGCGAGAAGAAGTGGGTGCCCACAACGGCCTCTGGGCGCTCCGTAGCGGCGGCGATGTTGCTGAT
>JASLBX010000025.1 GCA_030146385.1 Jiangellaceae bacterium
GGCCAGCGCAAGCGTCCTTGTCATGTTCCTGATCTTCATCGAGTAATCCTTTCGTAAATGTTAGCTATGCCTGGGCAAGCCCGCCTCAACCATCGTGACCAAGCCTGGCGGTAATTCCTGTACTCGCTTGACACAGTTCACAGTAATCGCCGCTGTGGCAGAGTCCCCTGGGATACCTCCTGGAACTGTTACAGTACGGCTATCCTCACCGATAACGGTGATCTCATCGTTCTGATCGACCTCCACACGCATTGTGAGGTTGAGTTCGATGCTCCGTCCATCCGGTGTGGACGCCACTGTAGTCTGCTCCAGGCCGTCGACATCACCAGGATTGAGCTGACCAATATCCGCCTGATGGCGTCTCGTTGCAAGTGTCGGGTTGATGGTGTTGGAGATTTCAGCGAGTTCCCATCCCAGACCATGGGCGAGCAGCCTGGCCGACTCCTCCAGGCCGACATGGCCGACTTCTTCGGAGGCGGCTAGCCTTACGAAGACGTCCGGTTCCATGCCGACACCCACCTTGCGCTGCAGCGGAACCCGCCGGGTTGAGACGTCCACCGTCCGGGTGACACGGACCGCACGCACCTCGCTACATGTCGCCGTCAGGAGCAACGGGAGAAGATCCATCACGAAGCCAGGGTTGACCCCGGTTCCCAGCACGGACAGCCCGCGGTCCCGGGCGTGGGCGTCGATCTGACGCGACAGGTCGGGATGCCGGTGCCACGGATAGGAGAGCTCCTCGCACGTTGACACGACCGAAAAGCCTGCATCCAGGAGCTCGCGCAGCTGCGGCCACACCTTCTCCAGGTATGACCCCGCGGCATGTACGGCGACCACAGCTTCCCCATGAGCTAGACCAGGCGAAAGGTCATGGATCGTTGTAATAACCTTAGTTCCTACATGGTCATGGCCGATCAATTCTCCAACATCGTGCCCCGCATTCTCCGGGTCAATATCGACCGCGCCGACGACGTCCATCGTCTCCGATCTCACTGCCAGGGCGAGGATCTGTAGACCGATCGGGCCAAGGCCATAGTGGACGACCTTCACCAAGTCCGCTCCTTACCCTCATTCATTTCCTTCATCCGCCACCATCCAAGCTCCTACGCTGTTAGCCATTCGACGGCGGCGGATAATCGCTCATAAGACGTGACTACGCTGAGGATGGCCTCCGCCCATCGTGGGCACGCTACAGCGCACGTCTGCGGTCGGAATCATCCTCTGAGTATGATTCTCGGCTCCATGGGCTCTCGTCACGTCCTGGTAGGTGATCAGCGAGCCCTCGTAGAAGCTGTAGTTGCTGAACGTGATCAGCGACTGGTCCTTGCTGCGGTAGTGCCAGGCTGGGGCGTCGCTCGGTGCATTTGGCGACGACTGCGCGCACACCGGCTGCCCGGAACCGGAGTCGTCTCGGCGACCTGAGCGACGTGTGAACGCAGCTCGTCGTCGCCGGGGACGACCGGCAGCTGCCTGACCTTGCTCCGCCAGCCCCGTCCCCACTCAGCCGCGTTTTCGATCAGCCCGTGGTCGAGCTGGCGGAACCGTTCGACCGTCGCGTCCAGATCGGCGGCCCGTGCGCAACCACCGTCGGCGTCGCGGGCATCATCGAGCGGGAGGTGCAAAAAGAAGACGCGGCCTATGCCGGTGCGGGCGCTGCTCGACAAGGCGTCCGAGGTGGCCCAGGCGCTAAAGCCCTGCTTCATGATGAGCCCGCTGTCGGTGAGCCAGTTCATCCCGCCCACGTACGCCCCTCCAGCGACGGAATCGGATGCAGCGTCATCTCACGATTGCACGCCTGTGGCCACTCAGTCAGAGCAGGCCGGTCTCTGTAGCGTGCCGGCGTACGGCGTCGCTGTCGGCCGCGAGTACGAACGGCACCTCGTGGGACCAGGCTCCCGAGACCTTCTCAACGCGGCCGTCCCCTGGGTCGAGTCGTACCTCGCGGATGTAGACCGCGAGAATTCGCCCGGGGTAGGCCTGGACGGTGTCGGCGTAGATCTCAGGGTCCTTCTCCCCTGAATCGCCGATCAGAACGAACGGCAGGTGCGGGTGCTGGTCGAGAATCTCCTCGATGCGTTCGATCTTCTGCTCGCGCCCGGCTCGGGTGCCGAAAAGGTCGCGCAGCAGAATCGGCCCCGTCGGGAACTCCCGGTGCCGCAGAAATGCCATCAGGAAGGCGTGCAGGTTCCACGGGCTCGACGAGACGTAGAAGACCGGGTTCTGCCCGGCGACGAGGTCGCGGTACAGCTGCGGTGCTCCTGGGAACGGCGTCCGCGTCAGGGCGGACCCGGTGAACGTCTGCCGGATCATCCTTCCGATCCGCTGGACGCCGGTCTCGAGGATCGTGTCGTCGATGTCGGAGACGATCCCGAACCTAGCGTCGGGCCCTGGAACCCGTACCTCAAGCGGCGCCGTGTGCGGGTCAGAGAGCCCGCGGTACCGGCCGCCGAGCTCGATGGTGCCGCTGGTCCATGGGCTCACAAGCTTGTCGGGGTCCGGGCGCAGACGAATGAGGAAGTAGCCCTCCGCGTCGGTGACGGTCTCGACGTTGTCGCCCGCGACGGTGATCCGCAGCGGCACCCCCGGCAGTTCGTCGGTCATGAAGTGCCGCAGCGTACGGCGTACCGCGGGGCCGACCCCCTCACCCTCGAGCGCCTCCGAGGGCGGCGGATCATCGAGGACCCGGCCGCGCACCACCACCCCCTCGGCGCCGCCGTGCCCAAGGTAAGGCTCAATCCGGAAGTCGACAGGCGGTCGTGAACCGGCCCTGCGCAGCCGGGCTGCGTCCCACGCGCGCTCGAGGCTAACGACCCAGCGGCGCGCACTCATGGGACCACCGTATGTCCACGGCTGTGGTGGTGAGACGACCAAGCCACGCCCGAGCGATCGCGCCTTAGGCTTGTGTCTGATTGAGTGCTGCGGCGACGGCCAACTCGTCCGCCAAGTCGTTGAGACAGTTGCCGGAGTGGCCCTTGACCCACCTGAAAGCCACATTGCCGCGCGCTTCCACGAGCTCGACAAGGGGTTCCCAGAGGTCCCGGTTTGCGACAGGCTTGTTCGCCGTGGTTACCCAGTCGCGGGTGCGCCACC
>JASLBX010000040.1 GCA_030146385.1 Jiangellaceae bacterium
AGGCGCGTGCGGGTGGTACGGCATGGCTCCGCATACTGAACGTGATCGAACTGGGAGTTAGGAGCAGCGGGGGCACAGGCCGAAGATCTCGACCGTGTGCGTGACGTCGACGTACCCGTGCTCGCGAGCCACCTGCGTGGCCCACGATTCGACCGCAGGACGCGCGATCTCGACCGCCGCTCCGCACGAGCGGCACACCAGATGGTGGTGGTGATCTTCGATGCCGCACCGCCGGTACACAGCCTCGCCGGAATCGGTGCGCAGTACGTCGACCCGGCCGTCTTCGGCCATCGTCTGGAGCGTGCGGTAGACCGTCGCGAGGCCGACCCGAGATCCGCGCTCGCGCAGCATGGCGTGCAGGCGCTGAGCGCTGGTGAAGTCGTCGACATCGTCGAGCACTTCGTCGACCGCGGCGCGCTGCCGGGTGCGACGTTGCTCCTTCGTCGGCTGGCTCATCGATCCTCTCGCTGCATTCGATCGGCCTTACGAGTCTACGGACGCTGGGCGGCTCGGTCCCAGCAGGCGCTCCGCGCCGCCTGAGTAGTCGGAGTCACACGCCCCACAGTCCCGTCGCAGGCGCCGTTCAGGTAAGTTGTTCTCTCGTGTCCGCTGTCGCGAGCCTCTTAGAACTACTGCTCTGGCTGTATTTCATTGTGCTGCTGGCGCGCCTGGCTTCCGACTGGATCCAGGTGTTCGCCCGCGATTGGCAGCCACGAGGTCCGGTGCTTGTCGTGTTGGAGGCTGTCTACACGGTGACCGATCCGCCGTTGAGGTTCATCCGGCGGTTCGTGCCACCCATCAGGCTAGGATCGATTGCGCTCGACCTAGCGTTCATCATCCTGTTTATCGCGGTGTACATTGCGCTATCGGTTGTGGGAGCACTGCAATGACGGGGTACGGTGACACCTTGACCGCACAACCCAGGGGTGACGTTATGCCATTGACGCCCGAGGACGTCCAGGAGAAGCAGTTCTCGACGGTCCGCCTCAAAGAGGGCTACGACATGGAGGAAGTCGACGACTTCCTGGACGAGGTGCAGGCCGAGCTTGAGCGCATGCGGCGCGAGAACGACGAGCTTCGCGACAAGCTCGCCGCCGTGACTCGCGGTGGCGGCCTTGTCGGTTCGGCCGAGCCGCTGCCGCCCCGTGCCAGCGAAGCCCCGAAGCCGCCGCCGTCCGCGATGGCTCCGCCGTCCTCCGAAGCGCCACAGGGTGTCCAAGGTCAGCCGTCCGAGGCGGCGGCCAAGGTACTGGCGCTCGCCCAGCGCACCGCCGACGAACTGGTCGCCGACGCGAAGGCCGAGGCCGACCGGTTGCTGACGGACGCTCGCCAGCGGGCCGAGAAGATCGACTCGGAGATCAAGGCGAAGGTCAGCAAGCTGGAAGCGGAGGCCCGGCAGAAGGCTGAGGCCGTCGAGCGCGATGCCGCCCAGCACAAGCAGGAGGTCTTCAGTGCGCTCGAGCAGGAATGCGCTCAGCTCGAGCGGCGGCGCGACGAGCTCCGCGACTTCGAGCGCGAGTACCGCAGCCGGCTCAAGGCCTACCTGCAGTCCGAGCTGCGCAAACTCGAGACCGGTGCCGTCGACGAGGTTCCCGTGCCGGTGACCCAGGCTGCCACGCCCGCTGGCGCACCGCAGCAGCAGCCGGCTGGCGGCCCGAACCCGAACCAGGGCCCAAACCAGGGTCCCAACCAGAACTCGAACAGCAACAGCGGCAACGCCAACGCTGCCACGACCACCGGAAGCGGTGGTTCGCTGCGCTCGGTGGCCAGCCTGCTGGAGGACGACCAACGCTAGTCCACGGCGCTGATCATGCAAAACGGTTTCGACACGCCAGCCATCGGCCTACGGCGCGTGCCATGTGCCGCCCGGACGCCTGGCTACGTCGGCGTGTCGAACCCGTTTTGCATGATCAGCGCACTGGTCTAGCGTGCTCGGCGGAGCCTGAACGTCAGGCCGAGGTCGGCGTCGGAGTGCTCCGGCTCGCCGGTCAGCGGCTCCAGCGAGTCGTGGACGGAAACGGCCAGGACCTCGTCGGCCACCAACTCCTCATGCTCCCGTAGTGCCGCCGCGACGTCGCCGTCGGCCGTCCAGGCCAGTTCGATCCGGTCGGTGACGTCGAAGCCGCTGGTCTTGCGGGCCTCCTGGACGAGCCGGACGACCTCCCGGGCCAGGCCGGCCCGCACGAGCTCGTCGGTAAGCGTGAGATCGAGGGCCACTGTCTCACCCTCGCGGGCGACCGCCCAGCCGTGCCGGGGAGTTTCGGTGATGAAGACGTCGTCCGGCTCGAGTCGCACCTCGCCCACGCCTTCGACGTCCAACCGCGCTGAGCCCGACTGAAGCTCCCCTGCGAACGCCCGCGCATCAGCAGCCGCGATCGCATTCGCCACGGCAGGCGTCCGGGACCCGAACCTGCGGCCCAGCGATCGGAAGTTGGCCTTCGCCGAGACGTCGACCAGCTCATCCCCGACCGTGTCGAGTGACGCAAGCTCGGTGACGTTGAGCTCGTCGGCGACGTGCCAGCACAGCTCGTCGTCCAGCTCGTCCCAGCCACGCGCGCCGATCAGCGCTCGGGCGAGCGGCTGGCGGGTACGAACCTTCGACTCCGCCCGGGCGGCTCGGCCCAGTTCCACGAGCCGCCGGGCCAGCGCCGCCTGCTCGCCCAGGCCGTCGTCCACCACCGCCGGGTCGTGCTGGGGCCAACTGCTCAGGTGCACGGACTCGGGTGCGTCGGGCATGACCGGACACACGATGTCCTGCCACACCCGTTCGGTGACGAACGGCACGAACGGGGCCAGGAGCCGGGCCAGGGTCTCGACGCACTCGTGCAGGGTGGCCAGCGCTGATGGATCACCGTCCCAGAAACGCCGCCGGGAGCGCCGGACGTACCAGTTGGACAGGTCGTCGACGAAGGCGGCCAGCCGGTTCCCGGCCTGCTGCGTGTCGAACCCGTCGAGCGCGCCGTCCACGTCACGGATCAGCCGGTGCAGCTCCGACCGGACCCAGCGGTCGAGGACGGGACGGTCGGCCGGCTCCGGGGCTCCGGCGTCAGGCGTCCA
>JASLBX010000116.1 GCA_030146385.1 Jiangellaceae bacterium
TGTCAGGCCAGTCACTCGGGCTGGGTGACAGGCCGTCCCGCCGCTCCGGACGGTCCGTCCTCGGCGCCGCTCCGCAGCCGGCAACGCGACGATGCCGTGGCTGTAACAGCCGGAGTAGGCGCCCGTCGCGATGAGACTTGCCGTGGTCCGGTGTCGTGCCCGGCCTACTGGCGGCCGCGCACGACACCGGACAATAAGCGCCCTACGGGATCGTGAATTCCTGGGTTTGCGGGTTGAGGTGCGGCAGCCGGAGGGCGCCGCCGGTCTCCTTGCCGCTGAATCGGAAGATATTCAGTCCCTGCGTGATGTTCGTCTCGTAGATGAAGTTGTTATACCAATACGAGGACCAGGCACCCCCGAGATCCAACCCAAGGAAGTCGAACGGAGGTGGTGGCACCGGCAGGGGGTCAGGATCGCTCCAGGCGAGGGTCACCGGATTGGCCGGATCAGTGATGTCCACAACCCAAGTTCCGGCTTGATAGTTACCGAGAACGAGGATATCCGAGCCGCTTCTAGTTGGCACCAGGTTGTAGACGTGAATAGTGCAGTTCTCCTGGGCTGTCTGCGGTCTTGGAAGTGTCCACATGCCCAGGAACTCACCGGTCTCCGCTTCGAAGAAGAAGGCAGACTTGTCGCTGTCCGGATCCTCCTCGCGGCAACGCGCTAGGGCACCGCCGCCGGGCTCGTGACCGAAGATGATGACCTCGCCGTCCCACGTGAACGCGGCCGAGTGTCCGATTGTGATCGGAGACTCGGGGTCGACGACGGGTTCCTCGTTAACGTTCTTCGAGTACAGGAAGACTGGGTTGTCGAGTGCCCCGCCGTCAGCGGGATCGAGGCTGAACACGGTAAAGCCGTCAGCGCCCGCGCAGGCCGCCCGCAGGACATCCCCCAGGATCACGCCGGTGTCGTGGCACCAGCGTTCGGCTTCGGCCACTCCTATAGCCTCGGCAGACCCAGGATCGTCCAGCGGAATCTCGACGATGTCGATCCATTCGCAGTCAGCGCTCGACGAGTTGCCGTAGACCAGCAGTCGGTTGTTCTCCGGGTCCGGGACGCCAGTGGCGGTGTGCGCACCGCAAGGTAGTTGAACACCAGTGATTAGCACCGGGTTTGTCACGTCGCTGACGTCGAATATGTGCAACCCACCAAAGCCTTCGGGGAATGTCACACCATCGCACTCGAACGGCGCAGGCGCGAGTCCATCGGCGGTCCGGACGAGGATGTCCTCCCAGATAATCATGTCCCCCTGGGGTCGCTCGCAAGTCGTGTGGGAAATTTGTTTGGGATTCCCGGGCGCCGAGATGTCACGGATGTTGAAACCGAGCCAGGTCCCTTGGAACGCGTACTTGCCCCAGAAGGCCATGTCGGTGTGAACGTCTGGGTTACCAATTTCTGGATTGAGGAGACTCGCTGGCTCCTCGATGTGACCCATAGGATGGAGATTCTTGGTTCGTGGTCGATCTTCATGCTCCGCGAGAGCAGGTAGTGACGAGCCGAAGAGCAATGCAAGCGCCGCAAGCGCGACCGACCATCGAAGATGTTTCCGCATGAGTTCGCTCCTTGTCAGGTTTGGGATATCTATCGGGCCGCTGCATTCGCTGGCGGATCGCGCGCGCCCGCGGCACGCTGGTCCGGCGGTCGCGCACGAGGACGACCGCTCGTGCAAGCGGTCTTGCGTAAAGCCGTGGCAGTGCTGGTTCACTCAGCCCCCTTGCAGCGGGGCGGGCCGTACGGCCCATCCGCCACCTCCTCTCCCGAGGTAGGACGCGAGCGCCGAGCCGGATAACGACGGCGTCTCACGTCACCGGTACGTCACCGAGCGCACAAGACCGACGCGTCCGGCTCGCCGGGACGGACTGCGGAACCGAATTCACTGACCGCCATCGGCCTGCACGTAGCCAGACGGCTTGCGGACGCAGCACGGAAAACAGAGAAACTCGTGACGGGGTGCGGCCGGACTTCGCCGTCGGCTACCACACGCAAGCTTCATGAAAGCTAGTGAACCGTGCCGCCCGCCCCCTTGCGGCCGGGGCGCGTCACCCATTTCGCGCCCGGACTCGCGCAACATACGACCGCCCCCGGACCCCGTCAAGGGGTGGGCGGACACTGGTCCGCCCCGACTCAACTGCGAACTGCGATGCGCATCACGGGTAGGCTTGTGATCACGCGCCTCTGTTGTGGCCCGTGGTTCGCATCGCCACGATCACGCGGTGTGGCTCAAAGCTGTCAAGGGACAGCGGTACCTCCGTGCAGGCGGACAGTTGACATGCCGCAATGCATCGAGGTCGTCCCTCCGCTGGCATTGACTAATTGTCACCAATTTTTGTTCGGGGCTTCTGGAAACACTGTCAATAAGGGCTTCTCCTCTGGTAGACCTGATCACATGGTCCGAGGGTCGCCCGTACCGGGTCCAGCCGGCGAGGCCACCGCGACGGACGGCGAACGGCACCCGGGCGGATCGCTCCCGTCCGATGCGCCGTCGCGGGAGTTCAATGCCCCGCAGTTCTCCGGGCGAGTACGCGAGCTAGAGCTGATCGCCCGAGCCGTGGCCAACCCGCCTGCGGCCATCCTGGTAGAGGGTGAAGCCGGCATTGGCAAGAGCCGCCTGATCCGCGAGTACCTCGCGACGGCGCCCCTCCGGGTCCTTGTCGCGAACTGCCCGCCGTACCGGGAGCCGTCCACCCTCGCACCGATCATGGACGTACTGCAGCAGTACCGGCCCACGGTCACCGGTCTGCCGCTGACCGGGCTCGCCGGAGCGCTCCGGCCGCTGTTTCCGGAGTGGGCGGACGATCTGCCACCGGCGCCGGAGCCGCAGGATGACGCTCGAGCGTCCCGGCACCGGCTGTTTCGCGCACTCGCCGAAATCGTTGACACGCTTGGCGTCGACGCGCTCGTGGTCGAGGACCTCCATTGGGCGGACGAGGCAACGCTCGAGTTCCTGCTGTTTCTCGCGTCCCGGCAGCAAGCCCAGCCGCTCAGTCTCGTAGTCACGTACCGACCCGAAGACGTGTTCGACGGCTCGCTGGTGCGCCGCTTGTCCGCCCGGTTCACCGCAGGAATCACGCACGTCCGTATCACCCTGCAACCGCTCAACGAGGCCGATACCGCCGACATGATCTCGTCCATGCTCGGCGGCGAGCGGGTCACCGAGGCGTTCGCCGGCTTCATGCACGCGCATACGGACGGTGTTCCCCTTGCGATCGAGGAGTCGATGCGGTTGCTCGGGGACCGTGCCCACGTGGTCCGACGGGGCGGTGCATGGGTGCGGCGCGGACTAGGCGAACTGCAGGTGCCCCCGACGGTGCGAGATGCGACTCTCGAACGAACGCGCCGCCTGCGACCCGAAGTCCAACGCGTCCTCGAGGCCGTCGCGGTCCTTGGCGAGGCCGACGAATCTGTCGTGGCGCGAACCGTGGCGCTTCCGGTCAACGAAGTTCGCAATCGGCTCGCCGAAGCGTTCACCCGCGGTCTGCTCGCCGAACCCAAACGCAGACACGTGATGTTCCGGCATACGCTGATTGGCCGCGCCGTGTACGAGACCATCCTGAAGCCGGACCGTCGTCGACTCCACCTGGCCGCCGGCCTCGCCATCGAATGGACCGATCCACCGCCGCTCGCGGAGCTCACACGCCACTTCCGGGAGGCCGGCGAGACAGCGAAGTGGGCGGCCTATGCCCAGCAGGCCGCCGACCGGGCCATCGCGTCGGGAGATCACACGACCGCGGTCGTCCTACTCGACGAGCTTCTGTCCGCCGCAGACCTTCCGTCGTGGACGCGAGCCCGCGTGGCCAGCAGCGTCGCCGCAGCCGCGCTGGCTCGCAGTGACACCGTCGACGAGTTACACCACCGGGTCGTTCACACACTGCGCGCGGTGCTCGACTCACCGGGCCTCAGTCCGTTGCAGCAGGCAGAGATCCGCAACCCGCTAGGGCGCCTCCTCATCGTCCAGGGTGAGGCCAAGGCAGGCCTCGCCGAACTCGAGCAGGCGGTCCAGTACCTGGCCCACGATCCGCTCGAAGCGGCCCGCGCGATGACGTACCTCGGCTGGGCATTCGCCGGCCCGTGGGCAGCGTCGACGCACCGGCAGTGGCTACGGCGCGCCGCGGACGTCGCAGCCCAGGTCCAGTCGGCGACCGACCGCCTCTCGCTCGCCGGAGACCGGGCGGCCGCGCTGCTGATAATCGGCGACGAGATGGCATTCGACCGGATCTCAGAACTGCCGATCGACGGCGCGACGAGCGGCGAGCGGCGCACCATCGCCCGGATCAACGCCAACGTCGGAAAGGGCGCCCTCATGTGGGGACGCTATACAGAGGCGAGGGAACGCCTCGAAGCCGGGCTCTCGCTCGCCGAATCCGAACGGATGACCCGGGTGCGCTACAGCATCCTGCTCACTCTCGCCGACCTCGACTGGTTCACCGGACAGTGGGACGGCCTCAGACAGCGTGCAGCTGAGCTTGCCGAGGCCGACCGCGACCGTCCCGTCATCTACCTCGCGACAGTACGTCTGGCCGCACGACTGGACGCCGCGACTGGTCGCATGCGTAGCGCCGAACAGCAGTACCGGCTCGCGCTCGACGAGGCCACCCGCCTCGGCGCGCTGGACGACACGATGGAGCCGGCCGCGGCACTCGCCTCGCGGTCGCTCGCTGAGGGTCGGGTCGGCGACGCACTGCGGGTCACCGAGGGGCCAATCCGGACCGTCCACACCAAGGGCGTCTGGGTATGGGCGACCGAGCTGGCTCCGACCCGGGTCGAAGCCCTGCTCGCCGCCGGACGTCCGGAGGAAGCGGCGCGGCTTGTGGCGCGCTTCACGCTGGGACTGCGGCGCCGCAAGGCCCCGGCGCCGCATGCTGCGCTGGCCGTATGCCGCGCCATGCTCGCCGCGGCGAGTGATGACCACGCCGGCGGTGCCGCGGCGTTCGGCCGGGCCGCG
>JASLBX010000076.1 GCA_030146385.1 Jiangellaceae bacterium
CCCGTTGGCTCCCCTCATGTCCATACCGAACTTGGTCGCCACGACCACGTCGTCGCGGCGGCTGCCGAGCGCCGCGCCCAGCAACTCCTCGCTGCGACCCAGGCCGTAGGTGTCGGCGGTGTCGAAGAGGGTGATGCCGTGCTCGAGCGCCACTTCGACCACGGCGGCGGTGGCTTCGGCATCGATGCGGTAACCGAACGCGTTGCAGCCCAGCCCGACGGCAGAGACGATCAGTCCGGAATCACCCAACGGTCGGTACGTCATGTCAGCCATGACCTCGACACTAGCCGTCGACCGTCACCGACACCCCGTGCCATCCGGTTGCGCCGTCGGGGACCGGCGGGCGTTCCGTCCCGGCCTGCTCCTCACCGTCCGCGGTGATCGCGCGAACCTCGAGGCGGTGCTTCCCCTCGTCCGCGTCCCAGTGCCACACCCACTGCCGCCAGGTGTCGGCGTTCGGCACCTCGCCGAGGTCCGCCCGCTGCCAGGGCCCGCCGTCGACGCGGATTTCCACGGCGTCGATGCCGCGGTGCTGCGCCCACGCGACGCCCGCGACCGCCACCTGCCCAGCGCGCACCGAATCGCCATTACGCGGGACGTCGATCCGCGACGAGACCTTGACCGGACCCCGCTCGGACCAGCCGCGTGAGGTCCAATATGCCGTGATCTCGTCGAACCGGCTGACCTCGAGGTTCACGACCCACTTGGTGGCGCTGACGTACCCGTACAGGCCAGGGACGACCATCCGCACGGGGAAGCCATGCTCGACCGGGAGCGGCTCGCCGTTCATGCCGACCGCGAAGAGCGAGTCGCGCCCATCGGTGAGCACCTCGAGCGGGGTCCCGCAGGTCCACCCGTCATGGGACGTCGACAGCACGGCGTCGGCGTCGGCGTGCGGACCAGCCAGGCCCAGGACGTCCGACACCCGGACGCCGGTCCACAGCGCGTTGCCGATCAGGCTGCCGCCGACCGTGTTCGACACGCAGCACAGCGTCAGCCATCGGTCGACCAGCCCGATGTCCACCAGGTCGTCGAACCCGAGGACGACCTCCTGATCGACCATGCCGTGGACCCGGAGTTGCCAGTCGTCAGGATGGATCAGGGGGACGGACAGCGCCGTATCGATCCGGTAGAACACGTCGTTGGGAGTCAGCCACGGTTCGCCGCCATCGATTCCGAAGTCGGCGCCGGCCACCGGCTCCGCGGACGGGAGCGGCCGGGGCAGCACGACGTCGACGTCGGTCCGGGACGCCTCGACAGCCCGGCGCCGGCCGCCGAGCACGCGCCCCGCCCCTCCGGCGACGACTGCAGCCGCGGCCGTAAGCCCGGCGGCCTGCAGGAAGGCGCGCCGTCCGGTCCCGTTGCCGAGCAGAGCCGGGTCCATGACCGTGGGTTCGGTGACGACCGGTTCGAACGCGCCCGCCCGCCGGGCCAACGCAGGCAAGGTCAGGACGGCCGCACCGGCGCCGGCCACGACGGGCAGCAGGTCGAACGTCGTGACGTCCGGCCGGCTCCACACGGCCAGCGCCGCCAACGCACCCAACGCGGCAGCGGCGAGCATGCCGGCACCTCGGTGGCGCACCGTCAGGACTCCGATGGCGGCGGACAGCAACACCAGCACGACCACCACGCCACCGATCAGGACCGCCTTGTCGGCCGTGCCGAACGTCTCGATCGCCCACTCGGTGAGCCAGGTCGGCGAGAGCTCGATGACGACCTCGCCGACGGCAAGCACCGGTGTGATGCCGCGATTGAGCAGCCCGGCGAGCAACTCGGCGACGCCGAGGCCCAGTCCGGCAGCGATGATCCCGGCCAGCGCTGCCGGCCACCTGCTCGAGAGTTGGCTCACGGTTCCATCGTGCGCTCCACCGGGCCCGCTTGGATAGCCACGGCGCGGGACGTCACCGGATCGTCAGCTTGACACCACTTCGTGCAGGTGGCGAGCCAGGGCCGTGAACGCCCGGCCGCGGTGGCTTATCGCGTCTTTCTCGGCGGGAGGCATCTCCGCCGTGGTGCGAGTGTCGCCGTCCGGGACGAAGATCGGGTCGTAGCCGAAGCCGCCGGACCCGCGGGGCTCGTGCACGATCCGGCCCGTGACCCGCCCTTCTTCGACGACCTCGTGACCGTCCGGCCGCACGAGAGCGGCCACGCACACGAACGCCGCGCCGCGGCGGGTCTCGGGCACGTCCGAGAGTTGAGCCAGTAGCAATCGCAGGTTGGCCGCATCGTCACCGTGCCGGCCCGACCAGCGAGCGGAGAACACGCCGGGCATACCGTTGAGCGCGTCCACACTGATGCCGGAGTCGTCCGCGACCGCCGGCAGGCCGGTGGCCGCCGCCACCGCATGCGCCTTGAGCAGCGCGTTCTCGGCAAAGGTGAGGCCAGTCTCGGCCACGTCGTCGACGCCGTTGAACTCGGTGACCGGCACGAGGTCGACCAGTGTGCCGGCCCGTTCGAGAATGCGCGCGATCTCCTCCACCTTGTGCTGGTTGCGGGTGGCGAGCACCACCCGTCGGCCGACCCGCATCAGGCCAACGCCGCCTGTTGCAGCGCGGTCAGCTCGGCGCAGCCGGCTTCGGCCAGGCCGAGCAGTGCATCGAGTTCCTTGCGGTCGAAGGGCGCGCCCTCGGCCGTGCCCTGAACCTCGATGAACGCGCCGCTCCCGGTCATGACGACGTTCATGTCGGTCTCGGCCCGGACGTCCTCCTCGTAACAGAGGTCGAGCCGCGGCTCGCCGTCGATGACGCCCACCGACACCGCGGCGACCGAGTCGCGCAGCACCTGGGTCGACGCGATCAGCCCGCGCTCGCGCATCCACGCGATCGCTTCGACGAGCGCCACGTACGCGCCCGTGATCGCGGCCGTCCGCGTACCGCCGTCGGCCTGGAGGACGTCGCAGTCGACCACGATCGTGTTCTCGCCCAGTGCCGACGTGTCGATGACTCCGCGCAGTGAGCGCCCGACGAGGCGGGAGATCTCATGCGTGCGCCCGCCGATGCGGCCCTTCACCGACTCGCGATCGGACCGCGTGTTGGTCGACCGGGGCAGCATCGCGTATTCGGCCGTCACCCAGCCCTCGCCCGAGCCCTTGCGCCAGCGCGGGACGCCTTCGGTGACCGAGGCCGCGCACAGCACCCTCGTGTTGCCGAAGTTCACCAGCACGGAGCCTTCGGCGTGGTCGAGCCAGCCACGCATGAACGTGACGGAGCGGAGCTGGCCGGGTTCGCGGCCATCGGGTCGAGTCATGCAGGGAAGGCTATCTGCCGCCACCGACGAACGTGGTGCGTGACGGCCGTGGCGCCACGGCGACGCGGTCAATCTCGCAATTCGACAATGGCCCCCGGGCGGGCGAGGGCGATCGGGCCGCCGAAGGCGCTCCTCGCCTCAGTGAGCGCCCGCTCCGGGTCGCCCCACGGGAGAATGTGGGTCACCATCAACTGGCGGACGTTGGCCGCCGCGGCATGCTCACCCGCTTCGCGGCCGGTCAGGTGGTGGCCGGCCGGGTTCTCGTCACCGTCCACGAAGGCCGCCTCGCAGAGCAGGAGGTCTGCCCCCTGGGCCAGGTCCACCAGTGCGGATACGGGGGCGGTGTCACCCGAGTAGACCAGGACGCTGCCATCATGCTCAAGGCGGATTGCGTACGCCGGGACGGGGTGGACAACCCGCGCCGCCGTGATACGCACTTCCCCGATCTTGAACGGCTCGTCTGGGTACGTGTTGAACGCGAACTCGCGGCTCATGCCCGGGTCCTCGGGCAGGCCGTAGGCCCGCGCCATGCGTTCGGCCGTCCCCGCTGGCCCCCACACCGCGATCGGATCCCGGTCGCGCCACGGGCTGTACCGCGCAGCGACGTAGTACCCGCACAGGTCCATGCAATGATCCGGGTGCAGGTGGCTCAGCAGCACGGCGTCGACCGTGTCCAGCCCGACGCGGCGCTGCAGCGGCCCGAGGGCGCCGCTGCCGAGGTCGAGGACGAGCGTCGTGTCGCCCGCCTCGACCAGATAGCACGATGCGGGCGAGTCCGGGCCGGGGAGCGAGCCGGAGCACCCCACGACGGTGAGCCTCACCGGCTCACATCCCCGGTCAAGAGCATGTCGTCGATGTCGGACGCCACGATCGCCCGGAAGCCGAGCGTATCCTCGACCGACTCGATGCGAGGCCCGAGGAACCGGCGTCCCACCTCACCGAACGGTCGCGGGTCGCCGGTCGCGCGAAACCGGTGCGTCGGTGGGGGCAGGCGATCATCACGCATCAGGCCGGTTTGGGCGAGCACCCGGTACACGTCCTGCGCGGTCTCCTCTGCGCTGCTGACCAGCGTCACTCCGTCGCCCATGACGTACGACAGCACGCCGGTCAGCATGGGGTAGTGCGTACAGCCGAGCACAAGGGTGTCGACACCGGCGTCACGCACCGGCTCGAGGTACTCCGTCGCGACCCGTTCCAGCTCACGGCCGTGCGTCACGCCGTCCTCGACGAAATGGACGAACTCGGGACACGCCTGGGCGGTGATGCGCAGGTGGGGCGCGGCCGCAAAGGAGTCCTCGTACGCCTTGGACTCGATGGTGGCGCGGGTGCCGATGACGCCGACGTGGCCGTTGCGGGTCGAGGCGACAGCGCGCCGGACGGCCGGCTGGATGACCTCCACGACGGGGACGTCGTAGCGCTCGCGGGCGTCGCGCAGCACTGCGCTGCTGGCCGAGTTGCACGCGATGACGAGCATCTTCACCCCGTCGGCCACCAGGGAATCCATCACGTCGAGCGCGAACGCGCGCACCTCTGCGATGGGGCGCGGCCCGTACGGACCGCGGGCGGTGTCGCCCACGTAGTGGATCGCTTCGTGCGGGAGTTGGTCGAGCACAGCGCGCACCACCGTGAGCCCGCCCACCCCGCTGTCGAATATCCCGATCGGCGCGTCGCTCATGGCGTCCCGAGCCTACGGCATGGTGGGGACATTCCTGGCGTTCGAGGCTTCAGCGGGACGCGAGTGTCCAGAGGCCCGGGTAGTCGGTGACGATGCCGTCGGCGTCGACCAGCAGGTCGGCCTGGAACGAGCCGGACTCGTAGCGGTAGCCGGTGCTGGTGCGGGTGTACCGCTGGCGCTGCGGGCTCACGTCTACCGTCGGCCCGGGGTGGATGTACACGACATCCAGGTCGGCCGATTCTCGCTCGGAGAGTTCCAGCCGTCGGATCGGAATGGTGTTCGTCAACGGCGTGAGCGCGATGTCGACGTCGAGGCAGCCGGCCAAGTCGGGGCGCTCGTGGCCGTCGCCGTCGAACCAGCGGTCGTCCTCTCGAGTTAGCGCGACTGTGGGCAGGCCGTAAACGTCCACGGTGACGCTGAGCGGCCGCCAGGACGGGTCGCACTCAACCAGGTAGCGGAGCCGGATGGGATTGTCGTCCACGATGGCGATGATCGCGCCGTCCGCAGTGACGGGGCCATCGGCCCTGCGGAGGACCGTGTGCTCCAAGCTCGGCCATTGCTCGGCTGTCCAGACAAGGTGCCGCGTATAACCAGTCATCATGGCCACTAGTTAACGCCGTCACGCGGAAGGGCCGACAACGAGCCGGGCCGATCTTGTCGGAGGCAGGCGGTAGACAAGCTTCGTCGAACGCTTGTCCAATACCCCGAGGAGGCTTGCCGTGGACTTCGACACGACCGTCGCCGACGAGGTCGCCGCGTATCTGAAGAGCGTCACAGCCGATCGCCCTACTGCTCCGGCGGGCAGCGAGGCGCCAGGCCGAGACGAGTGCCTCCGTTGCTACGTCGATCGCATGGTCGGCGGCCACGGGTGCGACACCAGCCTGCGCTTCACTCAGCGGTGGCTGGCGGAGTCGTCCTTCACGAATCCCCAGCGGCTACTGCGCTGGTTCGAGAGCAGCGGTGGGTACTGCGACTGCGAGGTGCTGATGAACGTGCTGCCCGACCACTGGCCGCTACAGTCCGCCGAAGCGGAGCCATAGGGCCGAATTCTGCATGGCCGCCCGTCGTGGGAGACGAACTCAGGCCCAGAGCTGGCCGTCCAGCCGGTCCTCGGCGTCGTCCAGCGTGCCCTCGTAGGCACCGGTCGACAGGTACTTCCAGCCGGCGTCGGCGACGATAAAGGCGATGTCGGCCCGCTCCCCTGCGGCGGCGGCCTTCCGGGCGATGCCGAGCGCGGCGTGCAGCACGGCGCCCGTCGAGATGCCGGCGAAGATGCCTTCGGCCTCGAGCAGCTCACGGGTGCGGCGGACGGCGTCGCGGGGGCCGACCGAGTAACGCGTGGTGAGCACCGACTCGTCGTAGAGCTCGGGCACGAATCCCTCGTCGAGGTTGCGCAGGCCGTACACGAGCTCGCCGTAGCGAGGTTCGGCCGCGACGATCGCCACGCCCGGAGCCTTCTCGCGGAGGTAGCGGCCGACACCCATGAGCGTGCCGGTGGTGCCCAGCCCGGCGACGAAGTGCGTGATCTCCGGCAGGTCGGCCAGCAGTTCCGGGCCGGTGGTGGCGTAGTGCGCCTCGGTGTTCGCCGGGTTCCCGTACTGGTAGAGCATCACCCAGTCGGGATGCTCGGCCGCGAGCTGTTTGGCCACTCGCACTGCCTCGTTCGACCCGCCGGCGGCAGGAGAGGAGATGATCTCCGCGCCCCACATGCGCAACAGCTGCCGACGCTCTTCGGAGGTGTTCTCCGGCATGACGCACACCAGCCGGTACCCCTTGAGCTTGGCCGCCATCGCGAGCGAGATGCCCGTGTTGCCGGACGTCGGCTCCAGGATGGTGCAGCCATGCGTGAGTCTGCCGTCGCGCTCCGCCATCTCGATCATTCGCAGCGCGGGCCGATCCTTGATGGACCCGGTGGGGTTGCGGTCCTCGAGCTTGGCCCACAGCCGCACGTCCGGAGACGGCGACAGGCGGGGCAGGCCGACCAGCGGCGTGCCCCCGACGGCGGCCAGCATCGAGTCGAACCGCATGGGCGTCAGCCTCCGGCGACGGCCGGCAGCACCGTCACCGAGTCGCCATCGGACACCTGCGTCTTCAGGCCGTCGAGGAAGCGCACGTCCTCGTCGTTCAGGTAGACGTTGACGAACCGGCGCAAGCCGCCATTCTCGACCAGGCGATCGCGAAGCCCAGAGTGGCGCCCTTCCAGATCGTCGATCAGTGCGGCGAGCGTGTCACCCGTGCCCTCGACCGTCTTGGCGCCACCCGTGTACTGGCGCAGGATCGTGGGAATGCGAACCTCGATGGACATATTGACTCTCTGCTCCTCGGACGGTCGGACTCGCCTCATGCGCAACGACCAGACAGGTCACCATCATTCCGCACCAGCCAGGATCCGGACGTCCTCCTCGCTGATCTCGCCATCGACGATGCGAAACGAGCGCACCTCCGGCTCGTCCAGCTCCTCCCGCGTGGAGACCAGCAGGTAGTGGGCGTTCGGCTCGGACGCATAGGAGACATCCGTCCGCGACGGGTACGCCTCGGTCGACGTGTGCGAGTGGTAGATCACCACTGGCTCCTCGTCCCGGTCGTCCATCTCACGCCACACCTTCAGCTGCTCCATCGAATCGAACCGGTAAAAGGTGGGCGAGCGTTCGGCGTTGGCCATCGGGATGAAGCGCTCGGCCCGATCCGAGCCGATCGGGCCGGCGACGACGCCACAAGCCTCGTCCGGGTGGTCACGGCGGGCGTGAGCGATGATGGCGTCGACCAGGTCACGGCGGATTTCCAGCACGACAGCCAAGTCTACGATTCCGGTCGATCACGTTCAGCATGCCTGTGGGTGCCGTACCAGGCGCGTGCGGGTGGTACGGCACCGACGAACCTAGTGGTGTCCGCTATGAGCTCAACGCGCGGACGAGGGTCTCCTGCACGAAGCCGAGCCACTGGTAGACGTCGTGCACGTGCCGGCGCGGGTCGTCATCGGCCAGCGAGTCCCAAAGATCTTCGTCCCCCTCCTCGACCCCGAGCCGGGTTCCCAGCGCGAGCCGCAGGTCAGTCAGCGTCCGCATCCAGGCTTCGGCCTCGTTGCTGTCGAGGTGAACCTTCACCTTCTCCCGTTGCTGCTCATCGCCGTAGGCATCCGCGGCCTGATCAGCGGTCGCCAGCGATGCCAGCACGGTCGCGGCGTAGCCCGCCTTCGTTTCCCGCAGGCCGCGTTCGGTGTACCGCCGGAAGTCCGAGGCCGCCTCCTCATCGTCGCGATAGGCGTCCGGAAATAGCCGGAGCAGCACCGGGTCTGTCGGCCGCGAGGGGTCGTCGTCTCCCAGCCCGCCCAGCACTGCCGCCAGCGGATCGTCGCGGTTCTGCGCGATGGTGGGATGATCGCGGACAAGCTCAAGCAACTGGCCGACCAACGACGCCAGCAGTTCGGTCTCGACCACGTGGAAGGACGCGGACACACGTCCCCCGCGGGCCCGCCTGAACGCGGTGCTCAGTGTCTACTCCCCCGCCTTCTGCAAAGTTGCCCATAGGCCGTAGGAATGCATCGCCTCGACGTCTCGCTCCATCTCCTCACGAGAACCAGAGGACACCGCAGCCTTGCCCTTCTCATGCACGTCGAGCATCAACCGCTCGGCCTTCTTCTTCGGGTATCCGAAGTAGTTCTGGAACACATAGGTGACGTACGACATCAAGTTGACAGGATCGTTCCACACCACGGTGACCCACGGCGTCTCCTGCGCGACAATTTCATCCGCGTCGGGCCGCTCGAGCTCAGCAGGGGCGGTGACCATGCCCCTATGGTGACACCTCCGACGCTCAACGCGGGAGGGTCGCTGTGGATAAGATCGTGGGTGTGCCGGGCACCACTGCGCTGTTGACCGACCACTACGAGCTGACCATGCTCCAGGCCGCCCTCGCACACGGGACGGCCCGCCGGCGCTGTGTATTCGAGCTGTTCGCCCGCCGACTCCCTGAAGGACGGCGCTACGGCGTGGTCGCCGGCATCGGGCGCCTGCTCGCCGACCTCGAGCAGTTCCGCTTCGACGACGACGTGCTCGCCGACCTCGAACGCCGCCAGGTTGTGGACGCCCAGACGCTGCGCTGGCTTGCCGACTACCGCTTCTCCGGCAACATCTGGGGCTACGGCGAGGGCGAGTGCTACTTTCCCTACTCGCCGCTGCTGATCGTCGAAGGAACCTTCGCCGAGGCGGTCGTCCTGGAGACGCTGGCGCTGTCCGTCCTGAACTTCGACTCCGCAATCGCAGCCGCCGCGTCCCGGATGACGGTGGCGGCCGGCGAACGTCCCTGCATCGAGATGGGCTCGCGGCGAACCCACGAGCGGGCGGCCGTTGCCGCGGCCCGTGCGGCCTACATCGCGGGGTTCTCCTCGACCAGCAATCTGGAGGCGGGACGGACGTACGGAATGCCCACCCGCGGCACCAGCGCCCACTCCTTCACCTTGCTGCACGACACCGAGCGCGACGCGTTCACCGCGCAGATCGACTCGC
>JASLBX010000093.1 GCA_030146385.1 Jiangellaceae bacterium
CTGGTCACCGGGTACGACATCCTGTTCTTCTGGGTGGCCCGGATGATGATGTTCGGGCTGTACGCGAACGCCGATCTCGGCCCCGAACGCGCGATCCCGTTCTCGACTGTGGCGCTGCACGGCATGGTTCGCGACAAGCGCGGCAAGAAGATGTCCAAGTCGTTCGGCAACGTCGTCGATCCGATGGACTGGATGGACGCGTACGGCTCGGACGCGCTGCGCTTCACCCTCGCGCGCGGGGCGAACCCCGGGACGGACGTCCCCATCGGCGAGGACTGGGTGCAGGCGTCCCGGAACTTTTGCAACAAGCTGTGGAACGCGACCCGGTTTGCGCTGCTCAACGGTGCCCGGGTGGGTTCGCTGCCGGACGCGGCCGAGCTGTCGGTGCCCGACCGGTGGATCCTGTCGCGGTTGCACACGACGCTGGCCGAGGTGGACGCGCTCTACGAGGACTTCCAGTTCGCCAAGCTCACGGAGGCGCTGTACCACTTCACCTGGGACGAGTTCTGCGACTGGTACGTGGAGCTGGCAAAGACTCCGCTCGCTGCTGGGGGCGCGGACGCCGACCGGACCCGGTTGGTGCTGGGGCACGTGCTGGACGCGTTGCTGCGGGTGCTGCACCCGATCACGCCG
Source organism: Jiangellaceae bacterium (assembly GCA_030146385.1). Taxonomy (GTDB): domain Bacteria; phylum Actinomycetota; class Actinomycetes; order Jiangellales; family Jiangellaceae; genus JASLBX01. The sequence continues at coordinate 634 of JASLBX010000093.1, forward strand.
TACGTTTCGGAGGCGCTCTGGACGACGCTGACCGGCGATGAGACGCTCGTGACGGCGTCATGGCCGGCGGCGGACGACTCGCGGATCGATGCCGACGCCGAAGCGGCCGTGGCGAGCTTCCAGCGGCTGACGACCGAGGTCCGCCGGTTCCGCAGCGATCAAGGGCTCAAGCCGGGTCAGCGGGTGGCCGCCCGGCTGGCCGGGTTGTCCGGGCCGCTGGCCGACCACGAGGCCGAGATCCGCTCGCTGGTGCGGCTGGACGCCCCCGGCGAGGGCTTCGCGCCGACCACGTCGCTGTCGGTTGGTGCGGTGACCGTGGAGGTCGACCTCTCTGGCGCGATCGACGTGGCTGCCGAGCGCCGTCGTCTGGAGAAGGATCTGGCCACTGCTCGGAAGGATCTGGAACAGGCGGAGAAGAAGCTCGCCAACGAGCAGTTCCTGGCCAAGGCACCGGAGCAGGTCGTGGCCAAGATCCGTGCCCGCGAGGCCGCGGCCAAATCCGAGATCACCCGGATCGAGGCCCAGCTTGCCGTCCTGCCATCTGCATAGCGTGCTCACGGGCGGGGACTCCACCAGGCGTCTCGGTGCCGTACCACCCGCATGCGCCTGGTACGGCAGGTACAGGCATGCTGAACGTGATCGAACGGAGTAGTGGGTGAGCGCAGACGCGCTGCGGGCCGTCGAGGCCGAGCTGGCGACGCGATGGCCGGAGTCGAGGATCGAGCCGTCCCTCGACCGCATCCGCGACCTCACGGACCTGCTCGGCCGGCCGCAGGATGGCTACCCGGTGATCCACATCACCGGTACCAACGGCAAGACCTCCACCGCCCGGATGGTCGACGAGTTGCTCCGGGAACTCGGCCTTCGCACCGGTCGGTTCACCAGCCCCCATCTGGTCTCGGTCACCGAGCGGATCTGTCTGGACGGAGAGCCGATCGACGACGACCGGTTCGCCGCGGTCTACCGTGAGCTCGCGCCCTACCTCGACCTGGTCGACGCGCGCCACGACATCCGGCTCTCCTACTTCGAGGTTCTCGTCGCTCTCGCCTATGCAACGTTCGCCGACGCGCCCGTCGACGTCGCCATCGTCGAGGTCGGCATGGGCGGCGTCTGGGACGCGACCAACGTCGCCGACGGCAAGGTGGCCGTCGTCACGCCGATCGCTCTCGACCACGTCGACTACCTCGGCGACACCATCGAGCAGGTCGCCGAGGAGAAGGCCGGCATCATCAAGCCCGGCTCGCTCGTCGTCGTCGGGCGCCAGCCGGACGAGGCTGCGGAAGTGCTGGCGCGGCGAGGGCTCGAGGTCGGGGCGACGCTCATGGCGGAGGACGTCAACTTCGCGGTTCGCAGCCGCACGCTCGCCGTCGGTGGTCAACTGGTGACGGTGCGCGGGCTGGCCGGTGACTACGACGAGGTGTCGCTGCCGCTGCACGGGGCCTACCAGGCGAGCAACGCCGCCTGCGCCGTGGCAGCGGTCGAGGCGTTCGTCGGTGGTGCGCGCGAGCCGCTTGACACCGAGGCGGTGCGCGACGCCCTGGCGCGGGTCGGTTCGCCGGGACGGCTCGAGGTCTTGCGCCGGAGCCCGACGATCATGGTCGACTCAGCCCACAACCCGGCGGGCGCCCGCGCCCTGACCGAGGCGATCCAGGACGAGTTCTCGTTCACCAAGCTGGTCGGCGTCATCGCCGTGCTCGGCGACAAGGACGTCCGCGGCATCCTCGAAGAGCTCGAGCCGATCCTCGCGACCGTGGTGGTCACCGAGAACAGCTCGCCGCGACGGCTGCCGGTGGCCGACCTGGCCGTGGTCGCCGAACAGGTCTTCGGCGGCGACCGGACCATCCGGGCCGAGACCATGCCCGACGCGATCGACGTCGCGGTGGGCCTGGCCGAGGAGGATGCGTTGTTCGGCGGCGCCGGTGTGCTGCTGACCGGCTCGGTCGTGACGGCAGGCGACGCCCGACACCTGCTTGGAGGCTCGCGGTGAACCGCATCGCAGCGACCTTGCTGGTGCTCGAGGCGGTCGTGGTGATGCTCGCGATCCCGGTAGCGGTAGTGGTGAGCGACGTTGAGCCTGCGGTCGCCATCCCTGCCGGGCTCGGCATCGGCGTGCTATGCGTGGCGGCCGCCGGGCTCCTCCGCCGGGGCCGGGTCGGCTACGTGCTCGGCTCGCTGGCTCAGGTGGCGGCGATTGCGACCGGCTTCGTCGTTCCGGTCATGTTCTTCCTCGGCGGATTGTTCGCCCTGCTGTGGGTGGTGCTGCTGCGCATCGGACCGGACGTGGACCGGACCCGCGCCGAGGGCAACACGTGACTCGGAGTCGGTTCGTGCAGCGTCGTTCGGCTACAGTTCCCTGGTCGAGTCCGGCGCAACAACGAATAGCCAGCAAGGAGCCATAGTCCCGTGTCCGAGCGCACGCTTGTTCTCATCAAGCCCGACGCCATCCGCCGCGGCCTGATCGGCGAGATTCTTGCCCGCTACGAGCGCAAGGGCCTGACGATCGTGGCCATGGACCTGCGGGTCATTGACACGCAGCTGTCCGACGCCCACTACACCGAGCACGTGGACAAGCCGTTCTACCCGGGCCTGCGCGAGTTCATCACCGGTGGTCCGCTGGTCGCGCTCGTGCTGGAAGGCGACTCGGCGATCGACGTCGTCCGAGCGATGAACGGAGCCACCGACGGGCGCAAGGCTGCTCCCGGCACCGTCAGAGGTGACCTGGCGCTGTCGACGTCGGAAAACCTCGTCCACGCCTCGGACTCGCCCGAGTCGGCCAAGCGGGAGATCGACCTCTGGTTTCCGAGCCTTAGGAGTTGATCCCGCGCTCCGTAGATGAGAGTGCGCTGGTCAGTCGGGAACGATTACTCTGGTAGGCCGATCCAGTCCACCATCCCGGAGTCACACCACCATGCCTGTCGAGTCGCTGTTCTCACGCCTGGAACCGCTGCTGCCCCAGGTGCAGAAGCCGATCCAGTACGTCGGCGGCGACCTCAACGTCACGGTCAAAGACTGGGACGAGGCGG
>JASLBX010000117.1 GCA_030146385.1 Jiangellaceae bacterium
GCTGGAACCTCGCCCGCGTCCCCGAGCACGCCGTCCCCCCAGGCGATACGCGTCGCCACGCCCGCGCGGAGCGGCAGGAACTCGTGGATCTGCAAGCCGAGAACGTCGCGCAGCGGTGCGCCGAAGCCACCGACGTGGACGGCGTCGTGCTCGTCGACGACGGCGGAGAAGAACGAAACCAGTAGGGTGCCGCCGCCCGCGACATAGCGACGCAGGTTTTCGGCTGATGCCAGCGTGAGCAGGTACGACGCTGGGGCCACCACGAGCCGGTACCGCGACAGGTCTGCCGACGGGTGGGCGAAGTCCACGGTCACACCGTCGCGCCACAGCCGCTCGTAGTACGCCCGAACGCGCTCGCGGTGCTGCACGTCGACCGAAGGGCGCCATTCGAGGTCCTGCGCCCAGAAGGACTCGGTGTCCCACAGCAGGGCGACGTCCGCGGACACGGTCGTCCCCTGCATCTCGGCGAGCCGCGAGATATCACGACCGAGATCGCACACCTCCCGCCAGACCCGTGTGCTGGTCCCGGCGTGCGGGAGCATCGCCGAATGGAACTTCTCGGCACCGTGGCGCGACGCACGCCACTGGAAGAACGCGATTATGTCGGCCCCACGGGCCAGGTGGGCCAGCGAGTTACGCGCCATCTCCCCCCGCCGCTTGGCCAAGTTGCGGGGCTGCCAGTTCACGGCGGATGTGGAATGCTCCATCAGGATCCATGGACGTCCGCCCGCCACCGAGCGCGTGAGGTCGGCCGCGAGCGCCAGTCCCACGTGTCCACGCTCGTCGGCGGCGGTGAGGTAATGGTCGTTCGAGACGAGGTCCACCTCCCGCGCCCACGCCCACAGGTCGGTGGTGGGGCACTCGTTCGCCATAAAGTTCGTGGTGATCGGCTGCTGCGCTTGCTGGCGAATGGCATCGCGCTCGGCGATGTAGCAGGCCCGCAACTGGTGGTCGGTGAAGCGGGCGAAGTCCAGCCGCTGGGAGGGGTTGGGAGCGGACGGCGTCGCAGCCGGTGCGCCGACGTGTTCCCAGGCGCCGTACACCTGGCCCCAGAAGGTCGTACCCCACGCGTCGTTGAGCGCGTCGAGCGTCCCGTACCGGTCGCGAAGCCATTCGCGGAACGCGGCGACGGAGGCCAAGGAGTAGTCCTCTCCCACGGGCGCGCCGTACTCGTTGTGCACATGCCACATGACGACGGCGGGGTGGCCGGCATACCGCTCGGCGAGCGCCGAGGCGATTCGAACCGCCGCGGTCCGGTACGCCGGCGAGCTCGGCGAGGCCATGCCCCGGGAGCCGAAGCCGAGGGTCGTCCCGTCCCGGGTGAGGACGCGGGCCTCCGGATGGGCGGCGAAGAACCACGCCGGCGGGGACGCAGTGGGGGTGGCGAGGTCGACGGCGATGCCGTTGCGGTGCAGCAGATCGAGCAGCTCGTCGAGCCACCCGAAGTCGTACTCGCCCTCCCGCGGCTCCAGCAGAGCCCACGAGAAGATCCCTACACTGACGAAGTTCACCCCGGCCTCGCGCATGAGGGCCATGTCCTCGTCCCACGTCTCGCGTGGCCATTGCTCGGGGTTGTAATCGCCGCCGTAGCCGATCTGTCGACCGGTCGGCCAGCTGGGTCTGTCCGCCATGACGCTCCCGCATGGGTTGAGCCGAGGACTGTGCACGGTCCCAGCCATCGATTTTGGGCCAAGTGTAGGCCGGGTAGAGCGTCTGGTCACAAGATGCAGCGAAATGCCGTTACGCGACTGTGACCGTGCACAGCGAGTCGCCAGGCTAGAGTCAAGCCGTGACCTCCGACACTGACCGGCGTCGCCCAACCATCCGAGACGTAGCCGCCGCCGCAGGAGTCTCCCGCGGGACGGTATCCCGCGTCATCAACGGCGGCCATTGGGTATCTCCCGAGGCACGGCGCGCAGTGGACCAGGCGATCCGCACGACTGGATACCGCGTTAACCGGCACGCCCGCAGCCTGGTCACCGGTCGGGCGAACTCGCTCGCTTTTCTGCTCGCAGAGCCGCAGCAGAAACTGTTCGCGGACCCGACGTTCTCGATCCTGTTACGGGGCGCGGCCGCGGCGCTCGACGCCCGCTCGATGACCCTTGTCGTCCTGGTCGCGGGCAACGAGGCGGAGCGCGCGAACGTCGCCAAATATGTCACCGCCGGTCACGTTGATGGAGTGCTGCTCATCTCCACCCACGAGAACAATCCGCTCATCGGCTCGCTGCTGGAGGAGAAAGTGCCCGCGGTCGCCTGCGGGATCCCGCTCGGGTACTCCGACCAGGTTGCGTCGGTCTCGGTTGACGAGGCGGGTGGGGCCCGGACGATGGTCCGCCACCTGCGCTCTGTCGGGCGAGAACGCATCGCGTTGATCGCGGGCCCGCTCGACACCCCGGGTGGGCGGTACCGGCTCGAGGGCTACCGGGATGAGCTGGGCGAGCGCTTCGATGAACGGCTCGTGGCCTACGGGGACTACAGCGCCAAATCCGGCTCTGCCGCCATGGCGGAGCTCCTGGACCGGGCACCCGAACTCGACGCAGTCTTCGCCGCCTCCGACCTCATGGCCTCCGGAGCGCTGGTCACTCTGCGCGAGCACGGGCGGCGCGTGCCCGACGACATCGCCGTCGCCGGCTTCGACGACTCCGGCCTGGCCGAGACGCTCGACCCGCCGCTAACGACGATGCACCAGCCATTCGATCGAATCAGCACGGAGATGGTGTCGGTGTTGCTCGACATCATTGACGGCGCGCCCCGCAGGTCGGTGACTTTGCCGGCAGACCTGGTGATCCGCGCCAGCACCTGAACCCAGTCACTCGGCGATCAGGTGGTCCGCCGCGTCCGCGACCTGCAGCGACGCGTCGTGTTGGTCACCTGATCGCCAAGACCCGTCGCGCTTCGTGAACTCACCTGTGGAAATCGAGGAAGCGAACTACTTGCGCAGCGAACTCATCAAAATCACCCAGGTCGACCAGGCGTTCCTGGACGATGTCGTCGTCGACGTCACCGTATTGATGCACCAGCACATTGCGAAACCCAACTGCAGCGCGCATACGCTCTGCAAGATCGGGCTCGAGCACGCCGTGACGGCCGAGCACGAGCATGGCGTCGCCATTGTCCTGGGCGGCCCCCAACCCTCGGACGAGCAGACGTGCTGCGCTACGTCGATGCACGCCTCGATGGCGGTGATGAACGCGTACTTCACGCCACGCAGCCACATCTGGTCGGCTCGCCGCTCGTCCTTGGCGTCCGCCTCGGCCCGCAGGACGCTGACATCGTCCGCTAACGACCGCAACAGGCGCAGGACTCTGACCTCATCGACCACGGCGGACACTCTCCGCGAACTCGCGGTGGGCTCTAGTCAGCCGAGGCAGTTCGTCGAAGTAGATCTTCCGGGTTGTCGCGATCCACCGAACCCGCGCCACTGGGTCATCGTCGAACAAGAGCCGGCCCTCGACCGCCGCTCGTCCAGCCAGTTCGAGCGGAGCGGAATTCAGAACCAATAGATCCACTCCGCTCGGAAGGGGCACCTCAAACGAGGCCGGCGGATCACCCGACCACCACGCCGCCACGTCGACGTCAGAATCAGGACGCTGATCGCCACGAGCCTGGCTGCCGAAGACAAGGCCGAAGCGAGCGCCACACTTGCGCAACGCGGCGATCACCTCTTGCTCAACCGGCTCAGCTAGATCGACCACGGGACAAGCATGGCACGACTGGGCGGCGTCGGCTCAGGACTAGCGGCAGGACGTCCAGAGGCCGGCTCCATCCTCGCGAGCCTTCCGCTCCGCTTGCTCGTACTTCGCGACGAGGGCTCATCCAGCTACGTGGCCACCTTCGCCTCGGCGGCCGAGTGCTGGCCGAATATGTCAAGTTCATCCCCGAGAACACCCACGCCGAATGGCTGGCCGCCCGGCTCGCCGACCTCGA
>JASLBX010000118.1 GCA_030146385.1 Jiangellaceae bacterium
TTCCAGTACGGCTCGTCCGAACGGCTCGGTGAACTTGCGATGGTGGAAGTAGACGAAGAAGTCGAGCTCAGCGAGAAACCGCTGCGGAGGCGTCGCGCCGAAGGGCAGGCCGGTCCAGCTCGCCGGCTGGTAACCGAGCACGGCGGTTGGAGTGGACGTTCCGCCGAGCACCCTGACTTCGTACCGCGGATCGTCCGGATAGGCGGCGAGGACGTCGCGGCGGCGCCCCGGCCACTTCGTCCAGTGATCAGCAGTGTGCCGGCCGAGAACGGGGCGATCGGAACGGAACCCGGCGCGTTCGGTCTGCCACTCCGCGACATCGATGACCGGTTCCCAGTCCCATGACAGCACCGTCCGCCCGGCCGCTTTCGGAGCGAGCGCGTCCCGGACCACGGGGCTGATCGGCACCCAGGTCGGCGCTGCGCCGGTGGCTTCCTCGACGTGCTGTGCCACCTGATCGACGTCGTAGTTCGGGCCGTACTTGCCGGAGCCGTCGGGGAGTGCGTTCGCGATGACGAGCGCCTGGTCAGTCGAGATTTTCGGCAGCCTGGCCGGCGGCTCGGTGAACACCGAGGGGTGGCGTACGAGCAGCAGCTTGGCCGTCACATCGGCTTGCCCCGTCACGAGGGTCGCCGTCCCGTCGTCGATCAGCTGGCGTAGCGCGGGCGCGAACGACCGGTGCTGTTCGATCAGCGGTGACGGAACGTGGAGCAGCGCTGTGCGGTAACCCGCCCGTGCCTGGGCCCGGATCTCGTCGACGACGCTGGCCGTGCTGCCCGTGGGGAACCGGCAGTCGGTCGCGACGAGGACGTCGAACGTATCTGCGCTGGCCACCCTCATACCTTTCCCGGTGCTACTCACCACCATCACACACCAAGCGCGGCTGTGGCGCAGCGCTTGCAAGAACGATCGCGAATTCTGCCATGCCACCGCTTCGCCAGATCACCGGTGTCCGTGGGACCGTCGATGTGCGCGGCTTGATCGTCCCCATGGGTTGGAGCAATCGATCAGCCACTCGTCAAACTTCCGCCGCGAGGACCTTCGCTCGCTCGGACGCCATCCGGGCGTCGCGAGTCGACGGGTCCTCGTTGCGGACGAGCACGGCCGACCCGCCGATGACGAGCGGTAGGAGCAGGGCGTCGCTCAGCGCTCCGGCGAGGTGGGCGGACGGCACGAGCAGGCGAGAGCCACGCCCGGTTTCGAGATCCGATGCTCGCTCTTTGGCCGCAGTGATCAGGTCGCCGTAGCTGCTCGACCCGTCGGCTGTTTCGAGGGCGGGATCACCGTCGGGCGGCGCGACGTACGGCACCAGCCGGTCCGGGAATCCCGGTACCTCGACGGCGTAATCCAGCACTCCCGGCGGCAGCGGTTCGGAGAACCGGACGCCGAGCGGGCGCAGCGACAGGGCGACCACCTCGGGCGCGCTGCCGGCGTTCTCGATCGAATCGGGGCCGACGACGGCGACATCTGCTGTGCCGCCGGCGTCTGGTGTGAGCACCACCGTCGTCCCGGCGGCCCAGCACGCGCACGCCCAGACGAGCGCCTGCCAGTGGGGCGGCAGCAGCAGCGCCACTCGGTCGCCCGGCTGGGCCGACAGCCCGTCTCGCAGCAGGCCGGCCGTCTTGGCCACCCAGTTGTCGAATGTGGCAACCGACAGTTCGATCCGCTCGCCCGTCGCATCGTCGTAGAACGTGACGAAGGGACGTCCGCCGTCGCGGTCCAACTCGGCGCGCAATAGTTCATAGGGGGTGGCCATGACCGCCGAGCCTAGTAAGGGATGATGTGCCGGTGCTTCACGCAGTCATTCCAGCCGGGGGCAGCGGCACCCGGTTGTGGCCGCTATCGCGTGCCGGCCACCCGAAGATCCTGCTCAGGTTGGCCAGCGGCGGCGAGTCGTTGCTCCAGGCGACGGTGAGCCGGCTGGCGCCGCTCGTCCCGCCCGAACGGATCCTTGTGGTCACGGGGGAGCCGCACGCGAACGACGTCGCTGAGCAGTTGCCCGCGTTGCCGGCGGCGAACGTCCTCGCCGAGCCGTCTCCGCGTGACTCGTGCGCGGCGATCGGCCTGGCGGCAGCAGCCATCGCCCGGCGTGATCCTGACGCCGTCATGGGCTCGTTCGCGGCCGACCACCTGGTCCGCGACCAGGAACGATTCGTCGAGACGATCACGGCCGCCGTCGCCGGCGCAGAGCAAGGTTGGCTCATGACCGTGGGCATGACGCCGACTCGGCCGGAGACGGGTTTCGGCTACCTGCACTGCGGCGACGAGATCAATGGGGGGCCCGTCCGCGCGGTGCGCCAGTTCAAGGAGAAGCCGACGCGTGACGTGGCCGTGAAGTTCGTCGACTCCGGCGAATACCTCTGGAACGCCAGCATGTTCGTCTGGCGGGTGGACGCCTTTTTGGCGGAGCTCGCTCGCCAGCAGCCGGAACTGCATGACGGGGTGGTCCGGATCGCGGAGGCGTGGGAGGGGCCTGACCGGTCAGCCGTGCTGTCGGAGGTCTGGCCTACGCTTCCGAAGATCGCCGTCGACTACGCAGTCATGGAGGACGCCGCGGCGCGCGGGCGCGTGGCCACCGTCCCGGCCGATTTCGGATGGGCCGACGTCGGCGACTTCCGCAACCTCGGGGAGTTGCTGGACGCCGACGAGCAGGGCAATGTCGTCGTTCCGGCTGCCGGAGCCGCGCCCGAGCCGGTGTTGTCGGACACGAGTGGCAGTGTGGTCGCTGCGGAGGACGGCCGGCTGGTGGCGCTCCTCGGGCTTGAGGACGTGATCGTCATCGACACGCCGGGTGCCCTGCTGGTCTGCGCGCGCGACCGGGCGCAGGACGTCAAGCAGTTGGTGGACGAGCTCAAGGCTGCTGGGAGGACCGAGTACTTGTGAGGGGTGGGCCGTGCAGCTAACGCGCCGGTGGCGTCCCGGCTCGTCGGTCGACATCGTCGCCACGCTGAGCGTCCACGGTCGTGGCCGGTACGACCCTGCGCAGCGAGTCGTGGCCGGTGCTGTGTGGCGGACGTGCCGCACATCAGAGGGGCCGGCCACTTTGCGTCTGGCTTCGACGTCGGACGGTGCTGTGGAGGCCACTGCGTGGGGCGGCGGCGCGCCATGGCTGCTGGACCGGGTGCCGAGTTGGCTCGGCGAGAGCGACCGGCCCCACGAGTTCCGTCCGCTCCATCCGATCCTCAAGCACGCGGCGAAGCGCAGCGCCGGGCTTCGTATCGGCCGCACTGAGCTGATCATGGAGGCGCTCGTCCCGGTGATCCTGGAGCAGAAGGTCGCCGGCCTGGAGGGGTGGGGGTCCTGGCAGGCCCTGATGCGCCGGCATGGCGAGCCGGCGCCCGGCCCCGCGCCGGACGGCATGCGCGTGCTTCCCGAATCCGATGTGTTGCGGCGGCTGGCCTCGTGGGAATGGCACCGGCTCGGCGTCGGGCCGGAGCGGTCCAGGACGATCGTCCGCGCTGCGCGGGTCGCGAGCTCGCTAGAGCGGCTAGCGGCCAAGCCGGTCGCCGAGGCGATGGCCGGCTTGCAGTCCCTCCCGGGTATCGGGCGGTGGACGGCTGCCGAGGTGGTCCAGCGTTCTCACGGCGACCCCGATGCCGTGTCGGTCGGCGACTACAACCTGCCGAATGTTGTGGCCTACGCGCTCGCCGGTGAGCGGACGGCCGACGACCCCCGGATGCTCGAGCTGCTGGAGCCATACCGAGGGCAGCGTCACCGGGTCTGCTTACTGCTCGCCCGGTACGGCCCCCGCCCGCCCCGCCACGGCCCACGGCAACCTCTCCGCGACTACCGTTCGATGTAGTCGCTTTGCTTGGAAGCCGCGGCATAACTAGGGCAACTCTCACATTTCATAAATGACGAAGCCTGCTTGCGCAAGCAACGTGAAGAACGCCGGACCGATCTTGAAAATTTGCCGGATTAGGCGACATAGGTCGATCCTGTTCAAGATCGGTCCGGCGTTCTTCACGCCTGGACCCGTGCTCGGTTGGATTTGGAGGCGGTCGTCGATGCTCCCACCGCCTCCCGCCGTCCTCAGCGGGTCAGCAGGTAACTCTCGAGGTCGCGTTCCGCGTGGTCGGGTGGAGCCGAAGCTGCGTGGCCGACCGCGACGGCAGCGACAGGCAGCCAGCCGTCGGGTAGTACCAGCTCTTGCGCGACCACGTCAGCGCAGAACAGCGGCGCAGGCGACCAGAACGAGCCGAGGCCCTCGGTGGCGAGTGAGACGACCAGGTTCTCGATCCCGGCACCCATGGCCAGGTCAAAGGACTGGCGCTCGGCTATGTCGCGCCGTCCGTCCGGATACTTGCGCGCTTCTCCGGACTCCAGGCAGGGGACGATCAGGTACGGCGCCCGGCGTAGCACCTGGCCCGCCGCCGTCCGGGCCGCAATCTCAGGCTCGTCCAGCCCGTCGTGGCGCAGGTCGTCGACCCAGGCCGCTAGCATGGCATCGCACAGCCGTTGCCGCGTCGCCGCCGTCTCCACGAGTACGAACCGCCATGGCGTGCCTCCGTGCGGCGCTGGAGCGGTCAACGCGGCGGCGACCGCTCGCCGCACTGCCGCTCGGTCGACGGGCTCGCCAGAGAAGTCCGTCACGTCCCGGCGCTCGAACACTGCCGCACGCATCGCTTCGGGCGTGCCGAGCTGGAACCGGTCCTCGTCAGCAGGGCGGACGAGCACCGCCGCGCCCGGGCCGTCGTCGTCAGTCACGACATGCGCGAGCCCGCGCACCACCGCCACCGGTACACCGGAGAGCTTCGTCCGCACCAGTTCGGTGGCCGCCGCGAGCTCGTCCGCCACCGCAACTACCGTTACGCCGAGCTCATTGCCGTAGCCGTCGGTGTGTCCGCGGAGATCATCTCGCGCCGTCACGCCGGCCGCTCCGACTGCGAAGTCGACCAGCCCGTCCCGCCACGGACGTCCGGCCGTATCGGTGATCACCACCCCGACGCTCACACCCAGCCGGTCGCGGAGCGACGCCCGAAGCCGGCGCGCGGAGTCGTCCGGGTCCTCCGGCAGCAGCACGACCGTGCCGGTCTCCACGTTGGACGCGTCCACCCCGGCGGCCGCGAGCACGAACCCGTGAGCAGTCTGGGAAATCCGCGTACGGCCGCGGGGCGTCGTCCACTCCGACACCACGCGTACGGTCTCCGCGTCAATCGCCTCGTCACGGTCGACGCCCCGTACGACGCGTCCCTCTGCCTTGCTCACGATCTTGCTCGTGACGACCACGATGTCGCCGTCCCGCAAATCCGGCGCCGCGCGAGCGAGAAGCGCGCCCAGGTCGTCCCCGGGCCTGATCTCCGGCAGGCCGCCGACGCCCCACACGAAGAACTCATTTGGACGGGTCGTATCCCGCGAATCGGTCATGATCACGAAGCCAGTTCGCCGGCCAGGTCCAGCGCGTGACGGGCCATCCCCGCTGCGGCGTCCACGTCCCGCATCAGTAGCGGCACGGCGATGCACCGGGGGCCGGACGCCGTGATGCGCGGCTCTGCGTCGGCGTCCGATTCGTCCACCAGCCAGCCGTCCAGGAAATCGGCGTAGAGCCCAGCCACGGCCGACGCCGAGGTCTCGACGCCGATCGCCGTCAGGCACGCGTCCGCCATGCCACGGACCGGTGCCCCGCCGATGATCGGCGAGAGTCCCACGACCGGCGCGGACGCCGCCCGCAGTGCGTCCCGCACGCCGGGCACGGCAAGGATCGGCCCAATGCTCACCACCGGGTTGGACGGCGGCAGCAACACCATGTCGGCATCGGCGATGGCGTCCAGGACGCCAGGCGCAGGAGATGCGTCCTCAACGCCGACGATGACGATCCGCTCCGCGGGAACCTTCGCGTGCAGGCGAACCCACCACTCCTGGAAGTGCACGGCTCGCGCGCCCTCGCCCTCGTCGATGACGACGTGGGTCTGAACCCGGTCGTCCGTCATCGGGATCAGCCGAACGCCGGGCCGCCAGCGGTCGCAGAGCGCCTCGGCGACGGCCGACAGGGGATAGCCGGCTCCGAGCATCTCGGTCCTGAGGATGTGCGTGGCGATATCGCGATCACCGAGCGTGAACCAGTCCGGCTGAGCACCGTATGCGGCGAGCTCACCAGCGACGGCGAAGGTCTCGCCGTCCCGTCCCCAGCCCTGGCTCTCATGGATGCCGCCGCCGAGCGTGTACATGACGGTGTCCAGGTCAGGGCTGATGTAGAGGCCGTGGAGGACGATGTCGTCGGCGGTGTTGCCGATGACGGTGATCTCGGCGTCGGGCGCGGCTTGGCGGAGTCCGCGGAGGAACCGAGCTCCGCCGATGCCTCCGGCGAGGGCGGTGATTCGCAGCACGCCTTGACGCTACCCCGTGGCTCGGTCCGGCCGTCCGCCATGTCCTCGTAAGGTGATCAAACTCGTCGGCGGTGACGGCGAAGTGCCCGTTCGACGGCGAGGAGTTCGTGATACAGATCGACCCAGACCCGGTGCCGCAGCGGGTTGCGTTCGGCCTTGAGATCGGCGACGACGCGACAACGATCGACGCCACCACCCAGCCGGGCGGCTTTGCGATCGTGGTTCAGGGCGGCCCCCAGTCGACTACCGACTCGGACGGCGGTCTGCGCATCGCCTCGTCCGACAACGCGGTGATGGGGCTTGGCGTGCGTGGCTACACCAATGCGATCCAGGCCGACGGCGGCTCGAACAACCGGCCCCGATGCCGATCCGCAGGTTGTCGCTGACGGTGCTGCGTGATCGCGGCCTCGCCGCGATCCTGCACCGGGGCGGCCATCGGCGTAGACGAGAATTCCGTGTGCGTGCCCCCTGTTCTACGAGATCGTGTTTGAGTTCGCGATTGAACGCCGCCTTCTCCGCCCGGGTGCGCAGGTGTTTGGTGAGCGATGGCCCCCAAAGTGAAACGGGGTGCACATGCAGAAGTCCCAGCCGTTGCCCTGTGAGAACAGCCGCTCGAAGTCGGGCCACGTCCGCTGCGACAGTTCCTTCGTGGTGAGCCGCGCCGAGCTCATGAGACCGCGACCCCGTTCCAGTCAACGACGTCGAACTCACCCCGGGGTGAGCCGTGAAACAGGCAGAACGGGTGGCCGTCCGGGTCGAGCATCACCCGAACATGCGGCTGGGGCTGATGGCCGGCGAGGGTGGCGCCGGCATCGAGGGCCCACGCAACCGCTGCTTGCAGATCTTCGACCGCGATGTCGAGATGGACCATCATCAGCTGGTCGCCAGGCACGCTCGGCCAAACCGGCGGTGCATAGTGGTCTTCGTGGTGGAAGGACAGGCCCGCGCCACCCGACGGCGGGCGAATCCTCACCCAGCCGCCGCTGTCGTCGACCACACTCCACCCGAGCAGCCGCGCATAGAAGCCCGCCAGTGCATTGGCGTTCGGGGATGAGAAGGTTGCTGCCGATACCCGCATGCGTGGTTGCGCCATGCGAATCCCTCCTTCCGGGTGGCAGAGCCACCCCTCGGCCACGTTGTGCAGCAACGCGTGTGTCACGCCGACGGTCAAACTCGTCAGGCCATCGACCTCACCATCCTTCCAAACGCCGTTCGTTGATCGCGGATCGAGTGCGGGGCGGCAATCAGCCGGTACTCCCAGCCCACCTCCGCGCGCCCTGCGAGTCACCTCGAACGCGGCCACATCCCGCGGCCTGTCCCGCCCGGTCCACCGGCCAGCAGTCCACCACCACCACCGACCCGTCCGCCCGGCGGGCGAAATAATCCGGCGCGTGTGACCGTGACCGGCCGTCCGCCGCCGTCCAAGATAGCCAGAACGGCTGCCCTCCGACGGCCTACTGACGATCGTTCGCCGATAATCCGACAGTCTCAATGCCCGGGACGACTCGCCAACTAAAGCTGAACTTCGCCCACCAGGCTCGCCAACTAGACCTGGACGCCGCCACCTTCACGCGGACAGGACACAAGCGCCTGATCCGTCGCGTCTGACGGGGGTGCGAGCCTCAAGTTTCGCCTAATAGCACGGTTCCGCTTGACGAGCCCGCATATCAGGCGTGTAATTTCATACGTGTCGTTCGTTGCGCTGTCCGTCCGGCCACGCAGCGCATCATGGGGGACAACGGGTCGAGGGAGGCGAGCCATGAACGAGTGGGAAGTCCTGCTCGGGGGCGACGCCGAAGAGCTGAGCTGGCAAGAGAAGGCGCTGTGCGCGCAGACCGACCCGGAGGCGTTCTTTCCTGAGAAGGGCGGCTCCACCCGCGAGGCGAAGAAGGTGTGCCTCAGTTGCGAAGTCAGGGCCGAATGCCTTGAGTACGCGCTCATGCACGACGAGCGGTTCGGTATCTGGGGCGGGCTGTCCGAGCGGGAGCGTCGCAAGCTCAAGAAGCAGGCCAGCTGAGCCTGGCGGCGAAGTGGCGCGAATGCCGCCGCTGTAGTGGACCGCGCTCTGGAGATCGAAGCAGGCGACTGAAGCTCTCATCCGCCGAAGCGGCCGATCGGCGCTTCTCGTCGTAAGGTAGGGCGTTGCGGTGCGCGCCCCGGCGCGCCGCCATGATCAGAACGCCGGACTAGACGAGGCATGTCGACCGACCCGACCCGATCACTCCATAATGCTGCCCCGAGTGTCTACGACGACCCCGGCTACGGCGCCGACGAGGCACTCGACGCGTTCGCTCACCCGGACGCGATGCCGCTGCCGGTCGACCCCGGTGCCCTCGCCCTGCAGCACGTCACGGCCGTCCTCGTCGCGCACAACGGCGAGCGCTGGCTGCCGCAGACGCTCGACGCCCTGGCCGCGCTGACCTACCTGCCCGACCGGATCGTCGCGGTCGACACGGGCAGCCGCGACAGCACTCCGACACTGCTCGCGGACTGGCTGGGCGGGCCTGCCGTCACGACCCAGCCCAAGCGCACGGGCTTCGGCGCCGCGGTCCAGGCCGGCCTCGACTATGCCGACAGGCTCGCCCCGGCCGCCCAGAGCTGGCAGCAGCGCACGGAGTGGATCTGGCTGCTCCACGACGACTGCGCACCCGCCCCGGACGCCCTGCTCCGCTTGCTCGAGGGCGCGATCCGGCGACCGGACGCGGCGGTGATCGGGCCGAAGGTACTCGGGTGGCGGGACGAACGGCAGTTGCTAGAGGTCGGACTCGCCATGACCGGCGGGGGACGCCGGCACACCGGCCTCGAAAAGCTGGAGTACGACCAGGGCCAGCACGACGCGATCCGCGAGGCGCTCGCGGTCGGCAGTGCCGGGATGCTGGTTCGCCGCGACGTGTGGGAAGAACTGGGCGGCTTCGACCGGAACCTTGCGCTCTTCCGCGATGACGTCGACTTCGGCTGGCGGGCCAACCTCGCCGGTCATTCAGTGCTCGTCTGCCCGGATGCCGTCGTCCACCACGCCGAGGCGGCTGCGCACGGCCGGCGACGGCTCGGCGCTACCCGCGACCGCGCCCACCTGGTGGACCGTCGCAACGCCATCTACGTCCTGCTGGCGAACGCGCCCGGGCGGCGGTGGTTGTTCACGCTGCTGCGGATGGTCTTGGGAGCGGTTGGACGGTCGGCGGGTTTCCTGCTCGGCAAACAGCCCGCGCTCGCCTTCGAAGAGCTCTTCGCGGTGCTCGCCGTGCTGGTGCGTCCCGACAAGCTGATCCGGGCGCGCCTGCGCCGGGCCAAGACCCGGAAAATCGAACCGATCCAGCTCAGACGGTTCTTCCCGTCCGGCAGTCAGCAGTTGCGCAACGCCGCAGAATCCGTGCTCGCCGTGGTCACCGGGACAGGAAGCGGCCAGGACCTGCCGTCTCGACGCCGCGCGGTGACCGAACCGGATTCCGAAGACGACGAGCCGGTCGCCGACGACGCGTGGTGGCTCAAGGCCCTCCTCAAGCCGCCGGTGCTGCTGGTGGCCGGCCTGGTGACCATCACGCTTCTCGCGTCCCGGCGGTTGATAGGGATGGGCAGGCTGAGCGGCGGCGCGTTGTTTCCGGCACCGGACTCCACGGCCGCGTTGTGGGCGACCTACACCGAAGCCTGGCACGGCGTGGGAGTAGGCAGCGACACCCCCGCTCCGCCGTACCTCGCAATCATTGGCGTCCTGGGTTGGCTGGTGCGCAGCCCGTCGCTGGCGGTGGATCTGCTTCTGATCGGCTCGGTTCCGCTGGCGGCCCTGACGGCCTACCTGTTGCTGCGCCGGCTGGTCCAGTCCAACCTGCTCAGGATCTGGGGCGCCGCCGTCTATGGCCTGCTGCCCGCCACAACGGGCGCGATTGCCGGTGGACGTCTCGGCACCGCGGTGGCGGCGATCATGCTGCCCCTCCTAGGCCTCGCGATGCTGCGCACACTCGGGACGCCGGAGAAGCCGGGTCCGTTCCGGGCCGCCTGGAGTGCAGGCGTGCTGCTCGCCGCCATGGCCGCGTTCGTCCCGATCGCGTGGGTCGCAGCGCTCGGGCTGGCGGCCGCGACGGTGGCGATCCGCGGCACGAGAGGCGTCCTGCTGCGGATGCTGGCGGTGCTCAGCGTCGCCCCCGCCGTCCTCGTCCCGTGGACGTTGCATCTGGTGCGCTCGCCCGGGCTCTTGCTCACCGAAGCCGGTGCGGCGGGCCCGAGACTGTCTGATTCTGAGCTCGCGCCGTGGTCGGTGTTGCTGCATAACCCGGGTGGACCGGGAGCGGCGCCGGTGTGGCTGGGCATCGGAGTCGTGCTGGCCGCGTGGGCGGGTCTGTTCCGCGCGACCGGCCGGGCTCCGATCATCGCCGGCTGGACGGTCGCGGGCGCGGGCCTTGTCCTGGGCCTCGTCGTCTCGCGCCTGCCGGTCAGCAGCACGACGCTTGAGACGCCCGTCGCGGGCTGGCCCGGCTTCGCCACCATGCTCGTCGGCGGTGGCCTGGTGCTGGCCGGTGTCGGCGCAGCGGCAAGCCTGCGGGAGCGGCTTGCCGGGGTGACTTTCGGCTGGCGGCAGCCGCTGGCCGTCCTGCTCGTCGCCTTGGCGGGGCTCACTCCCGTCGTGGCCGCCGGCTGGTGGGTGATGCGCGGTGCGGACGATCCGCTGACCCGGCAGAGCCCCGCCGTGCTTCCGGCGTATGTCGTGGAGGAAGGCGAGTTGCCGGATCGCATCCGCACGCTCGTGCTGACCCGCACCGAGGACGGTCGCGTGACGTACGCCCTGCTGCGCCAGGCCGGCCCACGGCTCGGGGACGCGGAGACCGGGCCCGGCCCGGAGCAGCAGGCGGCCCTCGAGGAGGTCGTGGGCGACCTGGTGTCCGGCCGAGGTGGCGCGGACGGTTCGGCTCTGGCGGACTTCGCCGCGCGGTACGTCTACGTGCCGGCACCCGCCGAGCCGGCGTTGGTGGACGTCCTTGACACGGTTCCCGGGTTGAGCCGGGCCAGCGCGCCGCCGGATGCCGCGATGTGGCGGGTGGACGCCGATGTGGCCCGGGTCCGCGTGCTCGATGGCTCGGACGGCGTGATCCGGATCGCCAGCGAGGCCGTCCACGCCGGGTCGGCAGTCCCAGGCGATCCGGAGAGTGACGGACGGCAGCTCGTGCTGGCCGAACAGTCCGACCCGGGCTGGCAGGCGTCATTGGCTGGCGAGCCGCTGACGCCGACCACGCACAACGGCTGGGCTCAAGCGTTCGAGCTGCCGGCGACGGGCGGCGAGGTCGTCGTGACCTACGACGGCGGGCAGCGGCAGACCTGGCTGACCATCCAGCTGCTCGCGGTCGTGGTGGCGATCGTGCTGGCCCTGCCGGGGATGCGCCGGCAGAAGGGCGCTATTGAGGACGCCGCGCAAGACGTCGGCGACTCGACGGGTCCCGACCTGCCCGACGTGGGGTCGCGCCGCGCCGCCCGGATGCGGGAGCCGGAGCCCGTGGCCTCTGCTTCTGCGGGCGCCGTGCCGTACACCGCTCCGGCCGAGCACGTCCAGCAGCCGAAAGACAACGTCACTCAGCCGATACCCGCGCCGTACGACCAGCCTCCGATCGAGTACGCCGAGCCAGAGTCGCCCGCGTATGCCGCTGTCGACGACGGCGAAACGGGCGCAGGCGAGCGTCCGGACAGGCAAGGCGGCGGGCGCCGCAAGGGTGGTCGGCGTGCCCGCCGGGCCGGGCCACTGTCCGACATGGTCAACGAAGTCAAGACGCCCAGCCGCCGCTCGGAGAGCAAGGGCGGTCGTCGGGCCAAGGGCCGGCGACGGCAGGGAGGTGACT
>JASLBX010000123.1 GCA_030146385.1 Jiangellaceae bacterium
GGACGTCCTGCTCGGTGCCGGCGGCGGTCGGGCCGCTGCACTGCCGGCCGCCGCGGTTGCCGGGCATACGGCGGGTGTGACCGCGCTGAGCCGCGGGGAAGTCCAAGGAACCTCTCGTGCGGTCGCCGCCGGAGCACTCGCGACGACGGCCACGGCCGCGGCACTGGCCGCCATACCCGCGTCCCGTGATCACGAAGGGCTTGTCGCCGGATCCGGGACCAGACTCGACGGCATCACGACGGCCGCGCTGGTAGCGGCGTACGCCGTCACGGTCGGGCGAGCCCAAGTGGCCGCGGCGGAACACCTGGATGCCGCGACCGTCCGCAAGGCGACGGGCGCCGGTATCCGCGGCCTGATCCCGTTGCAGGCAGCTCTGACCGCCCGCGCCGGAGCAGTCGGCCTGGCCGGTGCCCTCCTGGCAGCCGGACCGGTGGCCAAGCTGGCGAGCAAGGTGGTGTCGCCGACATGAGCTCTGCCTCCACCCTGCGCTTCGGCTACGGGACGAACGGATTCGGTAGCCACCGGCTGAATGACGCGCTCACGGTCATCGCCGGTCTCGGGTATGACGGTGTGGCCCTGACACTGGACCACCACCATCTCGATCCGTTCGATGCTGACCTGGCCACGCGTACCGCGAAGGTCGGGCGGCGGCTGGATGAGCTGGGGCTCGCGGTGGTGATCGAGACCGGTGCGCGGTACATCCTGGATCCCTGGCGCAAGCACGAACCGACGCTCGTCTCGGGCGGTGACCGTACGCCTCGTCTGGACCTGCTCCGCCGGGGGGTACAAGTGGCCGCTGATCTCGGCGCCGAGGCGGTGTCGTTCTGGTCGGGTATCCGCCCGCCCGGCACCGATGACGAAACGGCGTGGGCCCGGCTGTGCGAGGGCGTCTCGACGGTGCTCGAGACGGCCGCCGCCTACGGGGTGACGTGCGCGTTCGAGCCTGAACCCGGCATGTTCGCCGACACCCTTGACGCCGCCTTGGAGCTGCGCCGGCGGCTGGGTGACCCTGATCAACTGAAGATCACGTTGGATCTCGGCCATTGCGTCGCGGTTGAGGACCGCCCGGTCGCCGAGGTGATCCGCCTCGCCGGATCGTTGCTGGCCAACGTCCAGGCCGATGACATGCGGCGCGGCGTGCACGAGCACCTGGAGTTCGGCGACGGTGAGCTGGACCTGCCCGCGGCCCTCGGCGCACTGCTGGACACCGGTTACGGCGGGCTGGTCGCCGTCGAGCTTCCCCGGCACGGCCACGCCACACCGGCCGTCGCCGGGCGATCGCTCGCCGCCCTGAAGAACGCCCTGAACCAGGCGAAGGGGGCTCGATGAAGAATCATCCGTACCTCGAACCGCGCGCCTTGGCAGCGCTCGATACCGGAGCGCGTGAGCGCTTCACCAGACTGATCGGAGAGATCACCCGCCAGCCGGAGCGCATCGGCGTGGTGTTCCCATCGGCCGCTCGCGTAGTGGCCCGTGGACCGCTACGCGACGACGATCCGCAGGGGCTGGCCGGGCCCACCCTGGACGATGCGGTTCGCGCGGCGCTCCTCGCCACCTACGCCGCCGCGGCGCGGGTGACTTCGGGCACGCTCGCCGCATCGATCAGCGACCTCTACCGGTACGGTGACGCGGACGAGAAGCGCGCGGTGCTGCGCGCGTTGGACCGGTTGCCCGTGGGCGACGCGGCGGTGCCGATCGTGGACGACGCGTTGCGGACCAACGACATCCGCCTCGTGGCGGCGGCACTCGGCCAGTACGGCGCCGAACATCTGAACGCAGAGTCGTGGTGCCAGGGCGTGCTCAAGTGCCTGTTCGTCGGCGTGCCCCTGACGGCGGTGGCGCGCCTGGACGAGCGGGCCGACGACCAGTTGGCGGAGATGGTGGCCGCGTTCGCCACTGAGCGCGTGGCCGCCGGTCGTGACGTGCCCGCGGACGTATGGCTCGTGCTCGACCGCTTCCCGGCTGCGTGGCAGAGGTCCGGGCTCGTCGCCGAGCTGTCCTCGCCGTTCCCTGACCGGCGAGAGGCTGCGGCGCGTGCTCTCGACGGCCGGATTCCGGAGTCCACAACAACGAGGCAGGACTAATGCGCATCTTCGATCCGCACATTCACATGACGTCCCGCACCACCGACGACTACGAGGCGATGTACGACGCAGGCGTACGGGCTCTGGTCGAGCCGGCGTTCTGGCTAGGCCAGCCACGCACCAGCGTCGGCTCGTTCACCGATTACTTCGACGGGTTGATCGGCTGGGAGCGGTTCCGCGCCAGCCAGTTCGGCATCGCGCACCACGCGACGATGTCCCTGAATCCGAAGGAGGCGAACGACCCGCGCTGCGTCGGCGTGCTCGATGTGCTGCCTCGCTACCTGGCCAAGGACGGGGTCGTCGCCGTCGGCGAGATCGGGTTCGACTCGATGACGCCGGCCGAGGAGGAGGCGTTCGTCCGGCAACTGGAGATGGGCGCCGAGCATGACCTGCCGGCGCTGGTACACACTCCGCACCGGAACAAGGCGGCCGGAACCCGTCGATCGGTTGAGCTGGTCGAGGCGTCCAAGCTGCCGCCGGAGCGGGTGCTCATCGACCACCTGAACGAGACGACGGTCGGCCTGGTACACGGCACGGGGTGCTGGATGGGATTCTCGATCTACCCGGACACCAAGATGGACGAGCACCGGATGGTGCGGATCCTCCAGGAGCGGGGCCCGGAGCGGGTGCTGGTCAACTCTGCCGCCGACTGGGGTCGCAGCGATCCGCTCAAGACGGCCAAGACCGG
>JASLBX010000132.1 GCA_030146385.1 Jiangellaceae bacterium
CGTAGGTGCCCTTGGCCATCATCTCGGCGATGGTGCGGCGCTCGTCGTCGGTGATGCCGGGGTCGGCAGCCGAAGGCCCGAGGAGGATGGACGTGCCGGGCTGGTTGGCGGGGCCGACCGTGATCCAGCGCATCTTACCGTGTCCGACGTCGCCGCGGACCTCGAAGCCGAGAGTGTCGCGATAGAAGGCCAGGGAGGCCTCCGGGTCGTCATGCGGGAGGAAGGTCACGTGAATAGTGAGATCCATGGCGGTCACGCTAGCTGGGACTGGTGACCGTCGCTTCTCGATTCCTGATTGGCCTGGCACCGCGTTGCGCCACGCCCCGGGGATCAGGACTCCGAGCACGAGTCGGTCGCCATCGGGCTCGACGAGGGTTGACGCCCATGACGTCTGGCCGCGGCTCAAACGACAACGGATCGTACGTCGACACCCAGCTTGCGGCCGATTGGGTCGACGTCATCCGCGCCGCTCGTGAGCACCACATGTGCCACTAGCGGGCTGACGGTCGCCGACGCCATAAGAGACGCACGCCTAGACGGGGATGATGTCGACATGAAGGTCAGCCGCCCGCGCGAGTGGCACTAGGTCGTCAGGATCAGATGTGAGAATCTCGTCGCCGTCGGACGCGAGCAGGACGACAGCAGCATCGATCACATCGCTATGGTCGGACCTCGCAAGAAGCACACCGGCATCCTTTCCTGCGCGCTCATCTAGGGAGACGATGTCCACGCCTGGTAGTAGTCGGGCCAGGTTCGCCTGCCGGCCCCTCCCCCCACGCCACACCTGACCCACCACTCCGCCATGAGAGACGGGCGGTATGCCCACTACCATCGCAGCCTTGATCAGCGCTACGACCTCTCGGTCGTTGCGTTCAGCGGCCACGAGCGCCCCAGCGTCGAGGATGAGCGTCATGCGGCTGTCGCTTTGCCTCGGACAACCACCGCACGCTCCCGGGCTCGCCGCGTTGCGTCGTGCATTTCTTCGGGACTGATCTCGCCATGTTCGGCCTCGTAGGCAGCGATGAACTCGCTGAGCGCCCGAAGCCGTGCGTCGCGCTCGGCCTGCTGGCGCAAGGCGTCGTTGACCCAGCCGCTCACGCTGTCGTACCGGCCCTCGTCGACCGCGCGCTGGGCGGCTTCCAGCAATTCGACATCGACTGACGCCGAGAGTCGTTGCTTGTTGCGGGTCACACGACCAGCGTACAGCTCTGCCACCTTTATGCCACTCACTCATCCTGGCTCATGTATGCCTGGGCGAGGCGTTTCGGAGCACGGGCCAGCCACGCATCGGTGATCAGCTCCCCCAGTTCGTCGACGCTGATCCGGTCCAGCCTGACCAGCACCGCGGGATACGCGTCGAAGTGCGCCGTGGTGAAGTACACGTCCGGAGACTCGGCGATGAGCTCGTCCTTGGTTTCGAGGTCTGCCACCAACGCGCCGAGAATCGGGCCCTCCGGCACGGTGTCGCCGAGCGCTTCGAGATCAGACCGCCGCAGCGGCCGCTCCCACACGAAGCCCTTCTGCTTGACCCGCCACGCCAGCGTGCCGCCGTAACTGCCGTGCTCGTCGGTCTCGGGCAGCGCGAGGGCGAACTGGCGCACATCGTCCCAGTTAGCCATGTCATCGCAGGCTAGCCGCCCGCTCCGACAGTCAGGCAGCGTCCAGGTGAACCCAGATGTCGCAGTCGTGCCACGAGTCCGTCGCCGGATCGTCGGACGTCCAGCTCCGGCAATGCCGGGCCAGCCGCTGCTCATATGTGAAACCGGCCCGCTCGGCGACCCGCCGCGACGCCACGTTCTCCGGGTCGATCTCGAGCCAAACTCTGGCCAGCGGGACGCCGTCGTGCACGAAGGCGGTCAACGCGGCGACGCTCCGCCACGCGATGCCACGTCCTCGGTCCGCCGGCCGCAGCCAGTAGGCAAGCTCGGCGCTCGACGGCCCGTCCGGCATCAAACCGAGCGAGCCGACCAGACGGTCATCCTCGAGCACGCCGTACGAGGCCTGCCGGGACGTCGCCGGATCCCAAGTCCGCAAGGCGGCCAGCGCGTCGTCGACGGTGTACGGCCCGGCCGGATGCGGACCCCAGAGCGCGGGTGCATGCTCGCCGCGAGTCGCCTCCACGACAAGAGCGGCGTCGTCCGGAGTCAGCATCCGCAGCTGGAACTCGCCAACGGTCAGCTCGGCGTGCAGATTCACCCAGCCAGGTTATGCGCTCAGCAGCGACTGGACGATCAGCACCACACCGGAGACCGTGACCACCGCAAGCAGCGCCGATCGCAACACGTGGCCGTCGACCAGCCGGCGCAGCGGCCTGGCCAGCAGGAACCCGGCCAGGACGAACGGCAACAGCAGCACGCCGGCGTACACATCGCGGGATTCCAGTTGCCCGCCCAGCGCCAGTGCCGCCAGCGAGACCACGACGCCGACCAGGAAGTACGCCCCCAGCGTCGAGCGAACCCGGGGTCCGGGATCGTGCTGGTAGACGAGTGCGATGGGCGGGCCGCCGATGGACGTCGCCGTCCCCGTGATGCCCGAGACCATCCCCGCGAAGCTGAGCGTGCCCGGCGTGGGACGCACCCGCACCGCCGTCACCGTCAACAGCACGGCTACCAGCACCATGGCGCCCACCACCATCGCGAGCGACCGCGGCGCCAGGACGGCGACCACCCACACGCCGACGATCGTTCCGGCCAGCCGGCCGGCGAGCGCCCACGAAATCCCGCGCAGGTCGATGTGCCGCCACTCCGCCCCGAGCGTGAGCATGGGGAGCAACGCGGTCGTGATCAGAACTGCGCCCGGCATCAGGGTGGGGTCCAGCATGCTCACGACCGGGGCGGCCACCAAGCCCAAGCCCAGTCCGACACTGCTCTGAACTGCAGCACCGACGAGGACCGCTCCCCCGGCGATGATCATAAATGTGAGGTCAAGCATCTGGACGAAGAGGCTATCCGGTGCGACACAATGACCACGCAGGCCTTAAGGACACATCGAGGTGAAAAGTGCCGGCAATCACATTGCAGGAAGTGGCTGATCGGGCCGGGGTGTCGCTGGCCACCGCGTCGCGCGTGCTCAACGGGTCGGCCCGGACGCCGCGGCCCGACGTCACCGAGCGGGTCCGGCAAGCGGCCCAGGAACTCGGGTACGTCGCGAACGCTTACGCCCAGGCGCTCGCCAAGTCGGCGACCGAGCTGATCGGGCTGGTCGTACACGACATCGCCGACCCGTACTTCTCCTCGATCGCCCGCGGCGTGCAGGTCGCCGCCCGGCAGCTCGATCACCAGGTGCTCCTGGCGAACACCGACCGCGACCCGCAGGTCGAGCGCGAGACCGTGCTGGCGTTCGCCGCCCACCGCACGGACGCGATCATCCTCGCCGGTTCGCGCTGGTCGTCGGTGGACGACGCGGTCCTGGCCGAAGATCTCGGCCGGTACCGGCGCAACGGCGGGCGGGTCGCGGTGATCGGCCAGCGGCTGCCGGGCGCGAGCGCCGTCCTGCCGGAGAACCACGCCGGCGCCGCCGACCTGGCCGAGGCATTGATCGCCGACGGGCACCACCGCTTCGCGATCCTGGCTGGACCCGAAGCGCTCGTGACAGCCAGCGACCGGACCGCGGGCTTCACCTCGGCACTTGCCCAGCACGATCTCGCGCCCGTCGACACGGTGTTCGGCGAGTTCACCCGCGACGGCGGTTTCGACGCGGCCCAGCGTCTCGTCCGCTCCCTCTCCCCCGGCTCCGCCGAGCCGCTGTGCGTCTTCGCGGTCAACGACGTCATGGCGATCGGCGCCATCGCCGCGTTCCGCGAGGCGGGGCTGCGGGTGCCGCAGGACGTCCAGGTCGCCGGCTTCGACGACATCCCCACGCTGCGCGACTCGGTGCCCGCCCTGACCACCGTCCGGCTACCACTGACCGAGCTCGGCGAGCAGGCGGTCGCACTTACGCTCGGCGACGGCGACAAGGCCGACGAGGTATCGATCCGCGGCGAGGTGGTGCGTCGCGAGAGCACCCTCCTCCCCCAGCCTCGCTAGCCGCCACCCGCCCTTGCTCATGGAAACCAGGGTGCACTACGCTCTTGGAAAGCGCTTGCCGTCGTTGTCCGAGACCCCGGAGCTTGCCACCGTGCCGACCAAGACCGTCACGATCGCCATGAACGGCGTCACCGGCCGTATGGGCCGCAACCAGCACCTCGAACGATCCATCCTCGCGATCCGCCACGACGGCGGCGTGCCGCTGCCGAATGGCGACCTGATCTGGCCAGAGCCGGTTCTCGTAGGCCGGGACGAGGCCAAACTGGGCCGCATCGCCAAGGAATCCGGGCTCGACCGGTACACGACGAACCTGGACCAACTGCTCGCCAGCCCAGAGGTCGACGTCTACTTCGACGCCACGGCCACGTCGGCCCGGCCCGCCGGGGTCCGCGCCGCCATCGCGGCCGGCAAGGCCGTCTACTGCGAGAAACCGCTGGCCACCACGGCGGCCGAGGCGACCGAGCTGGCCGAGCTCGCCACGTCCGCGGGCGTGAAGAACGGCATCGTCACCGACAAGCTCTACCTGCCCGGCCTGCGCAAGCTGGCCCGGGCGCTGCGCAGCGGCTTCTTCGGCCGGCTGCTGTCGATCCGGTGCGACTTCGGCTACTGGGTCTTCGAGGGGCACATCGAGCCGACCCAGCGGCCCAGCTGGAACTACCGCGCCGAAGACGGCGGCGGCATGGTGCTCGACATGTTCCCCCACTGGCAGTACGTCGTCGAGGGCCTGTTCGGCGAGATCCGGTCCGTCCTGTGCCACACCGCCACCCACATCCCCGAGCGAGTGGACGAGCAGGGACGTCACTACCAGGCGACCGCGGACGACGCCGCCTACGCGCTGATGGAGCTCGAAGACGGCGCGGTGGCGTCGTTCACGTCGTCCTGGGCGACGCGAGTTTGGCGGGACGAACTGGTCGAGTTCCACGTCGACGGAACCGACGGCTCGGCCGTTGCCGGACTGCGCGAATGCCGTCTGCAGCCCAGGTCCGCCACTCCCCGGCCGGTGTGGAATCCCGACATCCCGAACCCGATCGACTTCCGGTCCACCTGGGTCGACGCCCCCACGGTCGAGCCGGAGGTCAACGCGTTCCGGTACCAGTGGGACGCGTTCCTGCGGCACGTCGCCACCGGTGAGGCCTACGACCAGACGCTGGCGGCCGGCGCGCGGGGCTCGCTGCTGGTCGAGCTCGCCCTCCGCTCGGCCGCCGAGCGGCGCTGGGTGGACGTCCCGCCCCCGTCGCCGTCCCAGGCCGGAGAATGAGTACGTGACCACCCTCACGCTTCCCACCAGCCGGGGCACACTCGAGCCCTGGGCCCCGTCGGCGTCTACCCCTCTGGCGCCGGCGGGGCACCCTCCGAAGTCCCGCGTGGCGTACTCGGCGGTTCACGTCGTCGCCGACCCACTGTCGCCACAGGACCCTGTTGAACACGTCGCCGTCGACTGGGACGCCACGCTCGCGTTCCGCCGGCACATCTGGTCGTGCGGCTTGGGCGTCGCCGAAGCCATGGACACCGCCCAGCGTGGCATGGGCCTGGACTGGACGACCACCCGCGAGCTGATCGGCCGCACAGGCGCCGAAGCGGTTGGAAAGCTGTGGTGCGCCGGCGTGGGAACCGACCAGCTGCCGCCCGGACCTGCTTCGGCCGACGCGGTCGTCGCCGCCTGGCAGGAGCAACTGGACCTCGTCTCCGCTGCCGGAGCGGTACCGGTGGTGATGGCCAGCCGGGCGCTCGCGGCCGCGGCCAGCGGTCCCGACGACTATCACCGTGCCTACGGCAAGGTGCTCGCCGGAGCCGACAGTCCCGTCATCCTGCACTGGTTGGGCGAGCAGTTCGACCCGGCGCTGATCGGCTACTGGGGTCACACGGACGTCCGGGCGGCCGCGCAGGAGCTCGCCACCCTGTGCCGGGAGCATGCCCGCGTCATCGACGGGGTAAAAGTGTCCGTCCTCGATGCCGCCGTGGAGGCCGAGTTCCGGCGGGCGCTTCCGGACGGCGTGACCTGCTACACCGGCGACGACTTCAACTACCCGGAGCTCATCGCCGGCGACGAGCACGGGCACAGCGACGCCCTGCTCGGCATCTTCGATCCGATCGCGCCGGCCGCGGCCGCAGCGCTGGCGAGGCTGGACGCCGGCGACGTCACCGGGTTCCGGCAGATCCTCGACCTGACCGTCCCGCTCTCTCGCGAAATCTTCCGCGCCCCGACCCGGCACTACAAGGTCGGCGTGGTGTTCCTGGCCTACCTGGCCGGGCACCAGGATCACTTCCGGATGGTCGGCGGGCTCGAGTCTGCGCGCTCGATCGTCCACCTCGCCGAGGTACTACGGCTCGCGGACGCGGCGGGCGTGCTGCCGGACCCCGACCTCGCGATCGCCCGGATGCGTCCCCTTCTCGCGGCGGCGGGCATCCAGTGAACCGGCTCAGTCTCAACCAGATCACGACCAAGCGGTGGTCGCTGCCCGAGGCCGTGCGAGGCTGCGCGGACGCGGGCGTCGAGTGGATCGGGCTCTGGCGCGACAAGGTCGCCGAGGTCGGCGTCGACGAGGCGTCCCGGTTGCTGCGCGAGC
>JASLBX010000133.1 GCA_030146385.1 Jiangellaceae bacterium
GGTCCAGGCGCATGCCCGCATCTTGACAGGAGTGCTCGCACGCGATCGCGATTAGGTTCGCCTAACCGCCCCTGTTGCGCCCGGTCACGCCGATCACATGCCCGGCCACTGGGTATTGTCAAACCATCATGGATACCAGCTCCGAGAAGGTCGAAGTTCGCCGCACGCCGCTGGCGTACGAGGCATATCTTGACGGCGAAAAGGTCGGCAACCTGGCCATCACCCGGCACGGCGACGTCGTCACGGCGATCCACACCGAGGTTTCACCAGAGGCCGAGGGCCAGGGCGTGGGCTCGGCATTGGCGCGTTCAGTGCTCGAGGACGCGCGCAGTGACGGACGCCAGGTTGACGTCCAATGCATGTTCGTCGCCGGGTGGGTCAAGCGCCATCCCGAGTACGAGGACGTGGTGGTGACGTCCCCGTCCGACGGCTAAGGGCGTGGACCAGAGCCGCTGATCCACGCCGGTAGCGGGCCTGACTAGAAGTTGATCATGTGTCCGGCCAGGCCGTGCACCGCTTCCTTGACCGCCTCGGTGAGCGTCGGGTGCGCGTGAACGTTCCGCGCGACCTCATGGACGGTCAGGTCCCACTGCTGGGCGAGTGTCAGCTCGGGCAGCAGTTCGGTGACGTCCGGGCCGATCAGGTGGCCGCCCAGCAACTCACCGTACTTGCCATCGCTGATGAGCTTGACGAAGCCGGTCGTGTCGCCGAGGCCGTGCGCCTTGCCGTTCGCAGTGAACGGGAACTTCGCCACCTGCACGTCGAAGCCACGCTCCCGCGCCTGTGCCTCCGTCCAGCCGAAGCTGGCGATCTGCGGCTGGCAGTAGGTGGCGCGCGGGATCATCGTGTAGTCGAGCTCCATGGTCTCCGCGTCGGCGATCGTCTCGGCCGCGACAATGCCCATCGCCTCGGCGGCGTGAGCGAGCATCAGCTTGGCGGTAACGTCACCGATCGCGAAGATGTGCGGGACGCTCGTCCGGCCGCGCCCGTCGATCTCGATGGCTCCCTGATCCGTGAGCGCGACGCCCGTCTTGTCCAGGCCGTAGCCCTCGACCCGCGGCTGGAAGCCGATCGCCTGCAGGACCTTGTCGGTCTCTAGAACCTGCTCGTTGCCGTTGCTACTGACCGTCACCTTGACCTTGTCACCGGAGTCGTCGATGCCCTCGACTCGGGTGGACGTCATGACCGTGACGCCAAGCCGCTTGTACCGTTTGGCAAGCTCGGTCGAGACTTCCTCGTCCTCAAGCGGCACCATTCGGTCGAGGAACTCGACGATCGTGACATCGACACCGTAGTTCTTGAGCACGTACGCGAACTCGACGCCAATAGCGCCCGCGCCGGCGACGATGATGCTCTCCGGCAGATCGCCGGTCATGATCTGTTCTTCGTAGGTGACGACCCGCTCGCTGAGCGACGTCCCAGGCAGGAGCTTGGTAGTGGCGCCGGCCGCGATGATGCAGTGGTCGAACGTCACGGTCTTGTTTCCGCCGTCGGCGAGCGACACCTGAATCGTGTTGGCGTCCGAGAACGTGCCCCACCCTTCGTACTTGGTGATGTTGTTCTTCTTCATCAGGAAGTGGACGCCCTTGACCCGTCCGTCCGCAACCTTGCGGCTGCGCTTGAACGCCTCGCCGTAGTCGAAACTCACTTCGCCGTCGACCCTGATTCCGAACGTCTTGGCCTCGTCCCTGAAGATGTGGGCGAGTTCGGCGTTGCGCAGAAGGGCCTTGGACGGGATACAGCCAACGTTGAGGCAGACGCCGCCCCAGTACTTCTCCTCGATGACTGCCGTTTTCAGCCCGAGCTGGGTGGCTCGGATCGCGGCTACGTATCCACCGGGGCCTGCCCCGAGAACAACGACGTCGAAGTGTGTGCTCATGCGCTCAACGATATGGTGCGCCGGCTCCCTTCGACCGCCCGGCTGGTCAAGATTGCGGTGTCAGAAGCAGCGGCTAGGGTCCCATGCCATGTCGACCAACCGCGCCGAGATCGGTATGTGCTTTCCCCGGACGTATCCCGCTGCGCTCGTCACGGACGTAGCGCAACGACTGGAAGTGGGTGGGGCCGACCAGCTGTGGATCATCGAAGACTGCTTCTACACCGCCGGGGTGAGCCTGTCGGCCGCCTCGCTGGCGGTGACCGATTCACTGCGCGTCGGGCTCGGCATCGTGCCCGCGGTCGCCCGCAATGCCGCCGTCACGGCCATGGAGTTCGCCACGCTATGTGGGCTCGCGCCGGGACGTTTCATCCCGGGCATCGGCCACGGCGTCCAGTCCTGGATGGAGCAGATGGGCGCTCGTCCGGCGTCGCCGCTGACGATGCTCGAAGAAGTGCTGGTGGCTGTGCGGCGACTGCTCGCCGGCGAAAAGGTCACCGTGCAGGGGCAGTACGTCCGGCTGGACGACGTGCAGCTGGATCAGCCGCCTGCCGATCCGCCAGGAGTACTCGCCGGCGTCCGCGGTCCCAAGTCGATGGCGGTTGCCGGGCGCGCCGCCGGCGGGGTGGTGTTGGCCGAGCCGGCCAGTCCGACGTATGTGCGGTGGTCGGTGGACCAGGCCGGACGGCCGGACAACTTCCATGTCGCAGCCTTCTCGGTGTTGTGCGTGACCGACGACCGCACAGAGGCGTTCCGAGTCATGGCGCCCTGGCTGGCTTCGATTCTTGAGCGCCCGCACGTAGGCCTTACCGTGCTGCCGTTCTTCGACGACCTCGCCGCGCGGTATGCCGAAAGGGGAGTCGACGGGCTCGCCACTATGCCCGACGACTGGTGGGCAGAGCTTGGGCCAATCGGCACGCTGGACGACGCCGCCGCTCACATCGCCGCCCTGGAATCGGCGGGCGTGCACAGTATCGGGCTGTTCCCTTCGCTGGACGTCGAGGTCGGCATGAGCCAGATCGACGACGTACTCGCCCTCGCCGGTAGGCACTAGCTACGGTCGTCACTGACGCCGAAGAGCTTGCGCCCTACGCCGGCGATGAACCGCTCGAGTGGCGAGCCGAAGGGATTGTCCTGGACGACATAGGTCCAGGTGGCTGACGGCTTGCCGAATTCAAGGTCCACGATCTCGGCCAGGTCCGTCCGCGCCGTGAGGACCTCATCGGCGCCGGCCTCGGCCGTGCGTATGAGATCGGTGAAAGCGCTCGTCGCGTCGGCGTTGAACTGCAGTACGGGTGACTTCCCGGACAGTGTCCGCAGCGGGACCGACTCCCGCAGGTGAGCCAGGTACGCCAGGTAGTCCGCCCACACCCGGTCGAGGAAGTGCAGGCGGACGCTTCGTTCGGGCTCCAGCAGCGCAAGGACCTGCTCCCGGCGCTCGAGCACGAGTTGCCGCTGCCGCTTCGGCAGTACCGAGTACTGGTATGTATTCGTGTAGATCTGTAGCGCGGCACCGTCGGCCACCCGCTGCGCGTGGGTTACCTGACTCAGCGCTGCCGAGGAGGTGACTCGGCCATCTGCCTCCGACCGCACGCCGCGGACCCGCGCATGCTGAGAGATCAGCTCGTCGTCCAGGCTCGCGAAGAACACCGAGCCACCCGGGTCGCCCTGCCGGCCGGCACGTCCACGCAACTGATCGTCGATGCGTGACGAGACGTTGAGCCCAGTACCGACGACGAGGAGACCGCCGAAGGCCGCGACCTCGTCCCGGTTCCCGGATGTGCCGCCGAGCTTGATGTCGACGCCCCGGCCGGCCATCTGCGTCGATACGGTGACCGCACCACGCCGACCAGCCTCGGCAATGATCTCCGCTTCCGCCTGATCGTTCTTCGCGTTCAGCACCACATTCGGGATGCGCTCGGCAGCGAGCAGCGCTGACAACTCCTCGCTGTCCGCCACGCTCGGCGTACCGACCAGAATGGGACGGCCCGTGGCGTGTTCGGCTGCAATCCGGGATACGACAGCGGCCAGCTTGGCGTCACTGGTGTCGTAGAGCCGAAGCGGCTCGTCCGCGCGGATGCACGGCACGTCTGGAGCGATGACCTCAACAGGCAGCCCGTAGATCGTGCCGAACTGGTCGGTCGCGGCGGCCGCCGTGCCGGTCATTCCGCACAGCACCTCGAACTCGCCCATGAGCTCCGCCATGGTGATCGAGTCCAGGATCTCGCCGGCTTGGGTAGCGGCGAGCCCCTCCTTCGCCTCGACGGCCGTCTGCAGGCCGTCCGGCCAGCGTTGCAGGAATGCCACCCGGCCCTTCGACCCATCGACGAGCTGGACTTCGCCGTCACGCACGATGTAGTCGATGTCGCGGGCGAGCAGGGCCTCGGCGTAGAGCGCCAGATTGGCACGCGTCAGCGTGCGCCCGCCGTCGGACTCCGCGTAGAGGTGCACGCCGAAGGCCTGCTCGATCAGCTGCTCACCAGCATGGGAGAACGACACGTTGAAGCCGTCCTCGCTGGCCGCATAATGCGTGCCGGCCTCCATGGCGGCGATCAGCTCGGCCATGGCGACGTCGGCCTGGGCCTCGTCAACGGCACCGGCCAGCACGAGCGGAAGGCGCGCCTGGTCGATCAGGATCGAATCGGCCTCGTCGACGATCGCCACGTCGCGCCGTGCCGCGACACGCTCGGAGACATCACCGACGAGCCGGTCCCGCAACGCGTCAAAGCCCAGCTCGCTCGCGGGCACGTAAGTGGCATCCGCGGCGTAGGCTGCACGACGTTCGGCGGCTGTGCAAGAGGTCTCCACCCATGCGACCGTCACGTCCGCCAGCTCGTACAGCGGGGCCATCCACGCCGCATCCCGGCGCGCGAGGTAGTCGTTGGACGTGACGACGGTGACGTGCATGCCTTGCACTGCGTACAGGGCGGACGCCAGTGCGCCGGTGAGCGTCTTGCCTTCACCGGTGTAGAGCTGAACGACCCTGCCTCGGGCAAGCCCGAGCACAGCGAGCAACTGGCAATCGTGTGCCCGCTCGCCAAGCGCCCTGCTGCCCATCTCGCGCAGCACGGCGAGGGCATCTGCCGACATTGGAACAGCCGTCTCACTCAACCGCCGCGACAGTTCGCCATCCGGCGCCTTCGACAACTCCGCTTCGTACGCGGCAGCGCGGCCGACAAGCCTCCGGTCATCCTTGGGCGCGGTCATAGCCCGGACGCCAACCAACCCACCGAGCCGCGCGCGAAGATTCATTGAGCCACCATATGGCCTGACAAGTCGCCACGATGTCGCCGATGCATACTGAGGAGTGCCATGGATACGACATCGCGGTGGCACGACGTCGCTGGCGCTTTCCGCTTCCTGAGGAGTGGACGGACGCATCGTGGCCGGTGCTTCTCGAGCACCCATACGATCTCGTCGCCACGAGCAATCTGACGGCTGGGTCCCAGGAGGCTCCGACATAGGGCCGTGCGCCGTCCGGGAGGTCACAGCGCGTCGATGGCGCGGAGGATCCGCTTGTCCGAGATCGGGTACGCCGTTCCGAGCGACTGGGCGAAGTACGACACGCGTAGCTCTTCGAGCATCCACCGGACCTGGACAACGTCCTCGTCCTCGCGCCGGTCGATGGACAGCCGGGCCACCATGTCGTCGTACTCGTCGCGCAACAGGTGCACTTGCTCCATCAACTGCCGGTCACGGTTGTGCGTCGTGGGCAGCTTGTCGAGGCGACGCTCGATGGCCCGCAGGTAGCGCACGAGGTCGGGCAGCCGCCGCTGGCCGGTGGCAGTGACGAAGCCCGGGTAGATCAACTCATCCAGCTGGCTCCGGATGTCGGTCAGCGCAGGCACCAGCGCCAGACTGCTGGTGGCCTTGAGCCGCTGCTCGACCGTCCGTGCGGTCGTGAGCATCTGCTCAACCTTGCCCAGCACGTCCAGCGTGACGTCCACCAGATCAGTACGAACCGCATCACGGAGTCTGGCGAATCCCGCCGCATCCCATGCCGGGCCTCCGGCGTCAGCCGTCAGCGCGTCCACCGCGCCCGCGACGCAGTCCTCCAGCAACGCCGACACGCTGCCGTGCGGGTTCTGGCTCAGCGCGAGCTTGCTCTCGTTGGTGAGCCATCCGGATATGAACGCGTTCGGCGACGGAATGGTCAGAAGCAGCAGCCGACGCGTTCCCCGCCACATCGACCTGCGCTGCTCGGCTTCGGTGTCCAGGACGCGAACGGCCACCGTGTCGCCTTCGTCCACCAGGGCGGGGTAGCCCTTTACCACGTGTCCACCACTGCTGCCCTCCACGACGCGCGGCAGCTCGCCGAAGGTCCAGGAGTGAAGCCCGGACTGCTCGACGTCTGTCGTCACTGACGAGATCGCCGCCTTGCTCGCCGGAGCGAGCTCCCGCTTGAGCGCCCCGAGGTCCTTGCCCTCGGCGAGCCGGCGACCGTTCTCGTCCTCGACGCGGAACGTCATCCGCAGGTGGTCCGGGACGCGGTCGAGATCCCACGTGTCACGCGGAACGCTCACCCCTGTCATCGCGTGGAGTTCGCGTTCGAGAGTCAAGAGCAACGGGCCGTCGTCCGGTCCGACCCGGCGCAGCACATCCGCCGCGTGGTCCGGTGCCGGGACGAAGTTGCGGCGCAGATGCTTCGGCAGTGACCGGATCAGGGCCGTGACGAGCTCTTCCCGTAGGCCCGGAACCTGCCAGTCGAAGGGGGCCGGCTCGGCTTGGTTCAAGAGTTCCAGCGGGATGTGTACCGTCACGCCGTCGGCGTCAGCGCCCGGCTCAAACTGATAGCTGAGCGGGAACCGCAAGCCACCGGCCACCCACTCGTCCGGATAGTCGGCCGAGCTGACCGTGTCCGCCTCATCCCTGACTAGCATGGCCGGGTCGAAGTCGAGCAGGTCCGGCTGGTCCAGCCGGGCCTTCTTCCACCAGCTGTCGAAATGGGCCGCCGACACCACGTGGGCAGGGACGCGCTCGTCGTAGAAATCGAACAGGTCCTCGTCGTCGACGACGATGTCCCGCCGCCGGGCCCGGTGCTCGAGATCCTCGACCGAGGCGAGCAGTTTGCGGTTCTTGTGGAAGAACTTGTGGTGCGTCCGCCACTCGCCTTCGACCAGCGCGTGCCGGATGAACAGTTCGCGGGAGAGCTCGGGGGCGATCTTGCCGTATGCGATCTTGCGGTTCGCCACGATCGGGACGCCGTACAGCATCACCTTCTCGTACGCCATGACCGCGCCTGCGTTCTTTTCCCAATGCGGCTCACTGTACGACCGCTTGACCAGGTGACCGGCCAGTTCCTCCGCCCATGCCGGGTCGATCTTGGCCACGACGCGCGCCCACAGCCGGGACGTCTCGACCAGCTCGGCGGCCATGATCCACTGCGGACGCGACTTGGCCAGCCCGGAACCAGGGAAGATCGCGAACCGTGCGCCGCGGGCCCCGAGGTACTCGGTCATTGGTCGGCGTCCCCGCACGCCCGCGGCCGAAGGAGGCGCAGTGCGACGCGGCTCCTCCTGGAGTCCGACGTGCGAGAGCAGGCCGGCCAGCAG
>JASLBX010000136.1 GCA_030146385.1 Jiangellaceae bacterium
CAGCCGACCCGTTCGGCCCGGCCGTCGCCGAGCGGGTCGGCTGCCTGGGTGCTGGAACCCATCGGGACCCGGCTCATCGACTCGACACCGCAGGCGATCACGACGTCGTACGCGCCGGCGATCACGCCTTGGGCGGCGAAGTGGGCGGCCTGCTGGCTTGAGCCGCACTGGCGGTCGATCGTCGTCGCCGGGACCTCTTCGGGAAACCCGGCACCGAGGACGGCGTTGCGGGCAATGTTGTACGTCTGCTCAGCCGATTGGGACACGCAGCCGGCGATGACGTCGTCCACCATGCCTGGGTCGAGGTCGTTGCGCTCGGTGATGGAGCGGAGCACACGGGCCAGCAGATCTGCGGGGTGGACGCTGGACAGCCGGCCGCCCGGCTTGCCCTTGCCCGATGCAGTGCGGATCACGTCGACGATGACTGCGGTGGCCATGTCCTGCCCTCCTGTGGTGCCGGGGTGCTCCTCTCCCTTGATCCTGCCAAATCGCGTTCTGCTGTGGACGGTGCGGTGGATAACGAACGAAAATCTGGGGGTAACTGTGGGTAGTGCTGTGGACGGCTCGGCGTGGCGAGAAGAATCATGGAAATTGGCCCTTCGGGGTCTTGCGCGGCGTCCGGTACAGGCGTAGAAATCTCATCACGCCGCCAGTGATGGAGCGTCAAGGTTCAAAGGAGTCCCCTCCAGAGAACCAGTCGGAAAGCCCGGTCCGCTGGGCTTTTGGTCGACAGCTTCAGGCATGGGTGGTGACGGTTTAGCAGGGTTTCGGATACCCGAGCGATCGGGTTGACGGCCAGGCAGAAACCGCGGCGAGGCCCTTCCATCTCATACATGGAAGGGCCTCGTCGTATGTGTTCAAGTATGCCCGGGCCGAAGTGACCGCCTGGTGAACGACACGCGGAGATCGACTTGAATTCCTCCCGCGTGAACGCACCCCTTGGCCAGTTGAGAATGGTCATCGGGGTGGCTCCGGTGGTGCTGGAGCGCCTGGAGCGCCTGGAGCGCCAGCTCCTTCACCCCGATCTTGGACGCTCGAGCGCGGGGCCGTGGCGCTCCGTCGGGATGTGGATAGCCGGTGGACAAGTGGGCGTGGGTTGTGGGTAACCCGGCCTTGTGATGTGGATGGCTCGGCGTGGCTAAAAGAATCATGAGTTCAGGCGCCGGCAGGGGTTGCGCACGGTTCGAGACCGGCGTAGAAATCTCATCACGCCATCAGTGATGGGCCTCGAGGTTCAAGGAGTCAGCTCCCGGACCAACCGAGATATCTGGCTAGCCAGGGACTCGCGGAGAGGTTCGAGGCATAGGTGGTCGTGGTTCTACCGAACCGATTCCCGAGCGATCGGGAGCCCTGAGGGATCGGGGTTTCCAGGAGATCGGATTGACGGTGAGGTAGCAACCAGGGCGAGGCCCCTCCAACTCATACTTGGAGGGGCCTTCGTCATCTAGACCGCCCTCACTCTCGGTGGAAGCCGCGGACGCGTCCCAGGCGGGCGTCGCCTTCTACCGCGGGAACGAGTTCGTGTGGCTGGCCGACGAGGTGCCGCCTGCGTACTTGGCGGTCGCGGAGCGGTAGCGCTACGTCTCGAGGCGGACCGTCATGATTTGGAACGGACGCAGGCGCAACGCGACGGTGCCGTCCGCAACGTCGAGCCCTCCAAGGGGCCGCTCGAGCAAGTCAGTTTCAGCAGCGGAACGCACCGGGAAGCTGGGCGTCAAGGCCGCCTCGGCTCGCCCGCCGGTCGCCTCATAGAGCCGGACGATGACGTCCCCAGATCCGTTATCGGCCAGCTTGACGGCTTCGATGATGACCTGGTCGTTGTCGATCGATACCAGTGGCTCCACTGCCGACGAACCATCGACAACCCGCTCCGGGAGGTTGATCTGGTATCCCTCCCGAGCCGCGTCCAGCACCGTCGCGCCGGGTACGAGCGCGTAGCGGAACCGGTGCACGCCTTGATCAGTCTCCGGGTCGGGGAATCGCGGCGCGCGCAGCAGCGAAAGCCGCACGGTCGTGGTCGTCCCGCCGTCGTCCCGGACAGCCCTGGTGACGTCGTGCCCGTACGTGGAGTCGTTCACGACCGCCGCACCCCAGCCAGGCTCGGCGAGGTGCAGGAACCGGTGCGCGCAGATCTCGAACTTGGCCGCCTCCCACGACGTGTTCGTGTGGGTGGGACGGTGGACGTGGCCGAACTGCGTCTCCGCGGACGATGCCTCGGCGCGGATGTCGACCGGAAACGCCGCCTTCAGGATTGTCTCGCTCTCGTGCCAGTCGACCTCGGTGTCGAAATCCACCCGCTTGGCTCCAGGGGCGAGCGAGATCAGCTGGGTGACCCGCGACCCGCCGAAGGAGCGCTCGACGGTGATCGTCGCCGCGTCCGGACCCTTGGCCGACAGCAACACCTCGTCCACGTCCACGAGGTCGGTGACGGTGTTCCGGTAGTAGGAATCGACGTCCCACGCGTCCCAGTAGACCGGCTGGTCGGGATGGATCTGGAGCAGATTGGCCGCGGAACCCGACGGCAGTGTCTCGCGTCCCGCCCCAATGTCGTAGACGGACGTGACCAGGCCGCGAGTGTCGATGGCGACCCGGAGCAGCCCGTTGTCCAGGACCCAGCCGCCATCCGTCTCGTCGACCGTCAGTGACTCGGCCTCGGAAACCGGGTCGACACTCGCCCCGCCGGCTTGCACTCCGCTACGAGCGTGCGGCGCGGCGTTGAACACGACGGGACGATCGCCGGGCCCGGCGAGCGCGCGCTGCGCCGTTTCGATGATCTCGCCGAGTTCCTCGGCCACCGCCGCGTATGTGGACGCCGCCTCGCGGTGCACCCAGGCGATCGACGAGCCGGGCAGGATGTCGTGGAACTGGTGCAACAGCACGGTCTTCCACAGCCGGTCCAACTGCTCGTACGGGTACGCGAAGCCGGTCCGGACGGCCGCCGTCGCAGACCACAACTCCGCCTCACGCAGCAGGTGCTCCGACCGGCGGTTGCCCTGCTTTGTCCGGGCCTGGGAGGTGTACGTCCCGCGGTGCAATTCCAGGTACAGCTCGCCCACCCACACCGGCGCGCCGGCGTATTCGGCCTCGGCGGCAGCGAAGAACGACGCCGGCGGCTCGATCGTCACGCGCGGCGAGCCGTCCAGATCGCGCAGCCGGGCCGCCCGGCCGAGCATCTCCCGGGTGGGCCCGCCACCGCCGTCCCCATGCCCGAACGGGACGAGTGATCGGGTCGCTGCGCCCTTCTCGCGGAAGTTGCGAACGGCGTGAGCCATTTCCGCCCCGGAGAACTCCGAGTTGTACGTGTCCGCGGGCGGGAAGTGCGTGAAGACCTGCGTCCCGTCGATGCCCTCCCACCAGAAGCTGTGGTGCGGGAACCGGTTGGTCTGCGACCATGAGATCTTCTGGGTAAGGAACCACCGCGAGCCGGAGAGCTTGACCAGTTGCGGCATCGCCGCCGAGTAGCCGAACGAGTCCGGCAGCCAGACCTCTTCGGTCTCGAGGCCGAACTCGTCCAGGAAGAACCGCTTGCCGTGGACGAACTGCCGGGCCATCGCCTCGCCGCCGGGCATGTTGGTGTCGGCCTCGACCCACATCCCACCGACCGGGACGAACTGCCCCGCTGCGACCTTCTCGCGGACCCGCTCGTACACCTCCGGACGGTGGTCCTTGATCCAGGCCAGGTGCTGCGCCTGCGACATGGCGAAGACGAACTCGGGCGCCTGGTCCATCAGTGTCGTGACGTTCGACGCCGTGCGTGCCACTTTTCGGACGGTCTCCCGCAGTGGCCACAGCCACGCCGAGTCGATGTGCGCGTGGCCGACGGCCGACAGCCGGTGTGCCGATGCGCGGGCTGGGGCGGCCAAGGCGGGGGCCAGCTCGGCTCGGGCCGCCGGGGCCGAATTGGCGACGTCCGTCACGTCGACTGCGTCCAGCGCCCGGCTGATGGCGTACAGGATCTCCCAGCGGCGCGGGTCCTCGACCGGCAGCTCGTGCATGAGCTGGCCGAGCACCTCAAGATCGAGTACGAAGTTCCAGACGTCCTCCTCGAAGACGGCGAGGTCGGCCTGCTCGAGCCGGTACAGCGGCTCGGCCCCGGCGGTCAAAGGGTCGCCGAGCGCGGTCACCGGTCCTTCGATCTTTGGGTTCGCGGCTGCCTCGACATGGAACAGGACAGACTCGCCGCCGTCGACGGGAGCACCGATGCGAACCCACCGGCTCCGCGGGTGCAGGCCCTTCACCGGCGTCCCGTCCGGCTCGTACACCAGGCCCTCGGCCGCGAAGCCGGGGCCGTCCGAGCTGAACCCGAGGTCGATGACGGCCTCGACGGTGCGGCCCGTCCACTCGTCCGGCACCTGGCCGGCGAACCGGAACCACGTCGTACCCCACGGAGGTCCCCATCGGTCACCGACCGAAGTGGGGCTGTAGGTGGCGGCCAAGCCATCTGCGGGGGCGACCGGCTCGCCGGGGGCATGCCACGCTTCGACGGTCAACGGCACGTGCGCCGAGTACACGGCGGGCCGGATCCGCTGCCTGAGCATCCGGTCCAGCCGTCCCTCGATCAGTTCCCTGTCGTCGTGCACGCCGTCGCCACCTCCAAGACCGCAAGTCAGCCCCCACCCTAGCCAGTGGATCATCGGCCCATGCCAGCGGCGACACGTTACTAGCCGAGGCCGAACTCAGCACGTGATAGCGGGTCGGAGCCGAGGGAATGGCACCATGTAGCACGTCGTGGCACACGTGTTATGATCAGGTCATGCCAGCTCAGCCGGAGATAACCCAGCGGGATCTGCGGACGCGGTCCAAGGAGATCATGGATGCTGTCGCGAGCGGCCGGTCCTTCACCGTCACTCGTGGCGGCCATGAGATCGGAGAGTTGATCCCGCTGCGTCGTCGTCGGCGCTTTGTCTCCCGCGACGAGTTCGCCGCCATGTCGCGCGGGGCCTCAGGCTTCGACATCAATGCGTTTCGCGCCGATCAGTCAGCGGCCGTCGACGATGAAATAGGCGACGCGTATGAGCGATGACGATGTCCAACGCGGTCTGTTGGACACCAACGTCATCGTGCTTCGTCGGTGGATCGATCCTGCCGAGTTGCCCGACCAGATGGCTATCAGCGCGATCACTCTCGCCGAACTATCCGCTGGGCCACACCTCGTTCGTAGCAATGAGGAGCAGGACGAATATGACGAGCGAGCCGAGCGGGCACGGCGCATTGATGTGTTGCAACGGGCCGAGAACGAGTTCGATCCCATCCCGTTTGAGGCAGAAGCCGCGCGGACCTATGGCCGACTTGCCGCCGCCGTCGTCGCGGCGGGGCGGCGGCCACGGCGCAGAGTGGCCGACCTGATGATCGCTGCCACTGCCATTGCTGAGGACCTGCCGCTATACACGACGAATCCAGCTGACTTCGCCGGACTGGATGATCTGTTGACGATCGTCCCGGTGACACGGCCTGACGTGCCCCATGAGAAGTCACCGAGCACTGAAACGCACGACCTCCCGCACTGACGCGGCAGGCGCGACCACCGAGTTTACCTACCTGGGGCTGTCCGGTGAGGTGCTCTCCGAAGAGATCGCCGGGCAGGTGCAGACCTCGTACCAGTATTCGCCGTGGGGTCAGCGTCTCTCGCAGATCAAGAACCCCGGCCAGGCCGGCGAGGAGTCCGTGCACCTCGTCCGAGATTGGTCAGAGCGGTTTCGGCTATGTCGGCCCAACTTGTCGCGTCGACGCTCATGACCAACAGCTCGCAGTTGTGGGCGCGCGTGAACGTCGGCTGGGCACGGGGCGACACAGGGCTTCGCACCCGTTCCGCGTGAGCAAGGAGGTAAAGGCGCGACGCTCAAAGGCGCGTGAGAGTGACGCGGAGTCGCCAGGACGCGAGGACGATTAACACCGCCGCCATCGCCGCCAGCACACCGATTTCAGGAAGGACGTCCACGAGCGTCGCGCCGTGACGGCCCATCTGGGTGAACGCGTCGATGGCCCAGGCGTGCGGGGTGACGTGGGCGACGGTGTTCATCGTGGAGTTGAACAGTTCCAGCGGCAGCATCGTCCCGCCAAGCGCACCCAGAGCCAGCCCGGTCATCACGGTCACGCCCGCCGCTTGCTCGTTGTTCTCCATGATCGCGCCGATCAGCATGGCCGCACCGGCGGCGACGGCAGCGAAGAGGGCGAGTACGACGATTGCGGTGGGCAGGTCGCCCCAATCGACGCTGAACAGCAGGGCCGTGGCGATCATGATGTACAGGGCCTGGAACATGCCGACACCCCAGCGCCCAAACCCCTCACCCATGACGATCGTCCGGACGCTTGTCGGGGTGGAGATCATGCGCCGACTGACGCCGAGTCGACGGCTCTGGATAAGTGCAGCCGCGCCGGTGAGGGCGTTCAGGAACGTCATCAGCAGCAGGATCCCGACCGCGATTTGCGAGAAGCCGATCGGCTCGTCTTCGGGCGCGCCGCCCCCTGCCACCTCGCGAGTGCTCTCGATCGGCGGGAGGCCGGCCGCCATCTGCGACACGATGCCGCGGACCTGGTCAGGCGACTGGCCCGACATCTGCGTCAGTTGCCGAACGACGCCCGGTTCGACCGCCTCGGCCGAGAACGCGCGCTGCGCCACCGCCTCGAGTTGCCCGGCGTCGTCATCGTCGCTGAGCAGCATGGTGAGCTCGGGGACTTCCCCACTCTCGAGCTGCTCGTCCGCGTCGTCGGACACCACCACACCGACCACAGGTGATCCGCCGGCGACCTCGTCGCGCAGTTCCTCGTGCGAGTCGAACCACTGCACCTCCGCCGCGCCCGTGCTGGCCAGCCGGTCGGCGGCGCGCTCGGCGAAGTCGGTGCCGCTCGTCACGCCGATCTCGGGCGCCTCACCGGAGTCACCGAACTGGGACCCGAGCACCGCGATGATCAGGATCGGGAAGACCAGCACGAAGAACAGGTTCGCCCGCTCGCGGAACATCCGGATCAGGTTGTGCCAGGCGATGGAGACGATCTTCATGGCACCAACTTCCTGCGCAGCAGAACGGTCGCTGGTACGCCGGCAGCGAAGGCGATGACGATCAGCGCGACGACCGACGGCCAGACCACCGTCCAGGACGCTGCCCCGGCGAGGTTCTCCAGCCCTTCGAGGAACCAGAAATGCGGGGTGGCCCGCGCGATCGTCCCAAGCACGCCCTCTCCGGACACCGGGAACCACGACCCGCCGAGCAGCGCCAGCCCGACAGCGATGATGGACTGGACGGCGCTCGCGCCCTCGGCCCGCTTGGCCAGCCCGGCCACGATGGCCATCAGCGCGACAGCGGTCAGGCAGGCCGCGAGCACCAGGGCGACCACACCGAGCCAGGAGCCCCACTCGGCGCCCATCAGCACGGTAGCCGCGCCGAACAAGATCATCGTCGCCAGCACGCCGAGGGTGTAGCTCACCAGCGCCTTTGCACCCAAGATCGAGTTACGGGGGATGGGCGCGGCGAGCAGCCGGGCGAGCGTCCCGTTCTCCTTCTCCTCCAGCAGTGTGGTGACGCCGAAGCTCACCGTGAAGAACACGAACATGATCGCCATGCCGGCCATGAGCCGCGAGGTCATGTCCAGGCCCTGGCCGCCCGGCCAGTCCTGGGTGAAGGCCACGTCGGCGGCCGGGGACGCCTCGCCGGGCTGGACGCCAAGCTGGCCGCCGGCCGCGGACAGCAGCCGCGTGCGCTCGAGCTCGGTGGTCATGCTGTCGAGAATCGAATCGGCGACGCTGGCCTGCACCGGGCGGTCCGGATTCTCGACGAGGGTGAGCTCCGGGGCCTGGGCGGATGAGACCGCGTCGCCGAATCCGGCGGGTATCACGATCACTGCGTCGAGCGTGTTCTCGTCGATTGCCGCTTCAGGGTCGGCGGAGGGGTCCAGCGTCGTCACTTCGACGCCTCCTGTGCCGTGCAGGTCCGCCAGGTTGCCCACCAGCTCGCCCGACACGGCGGTGCCGTCGGCATCGACCACACCTATAGTGACTTCGAGCTCGCCTTCGCTCAGGTCACCGAACACCAGGTTCAACGTGAACGCGAGCGCGAGCGGAGTTGCGATACCCAGCAGGAAGAACGACTTGTCGCGCAGCCGCTGGCGCAAGTCCTTGCCGGTGATGGAGCGCAGAGCCCGGATCACTCGCGCAGCGCCTTACCGGTCAGATGCAGGAAGACAGCTTCCAGGTCGGGACGGGTGACCTCGATCGACCCGATCCCGACCCCCGCGGCGCTGAGCCGCTGAATGATCGCCGGCAACTGCCGCGAGCCGTTATCGGCCAGGACGACGATGGCGTGTTCTTCGACCGATGCTTCACTGACGCCGTCGAGGGTGAGAACCCTCTCGGCGGCACCGTCGAGATCACCCGTGGCCTCGATGCGGAGCTGCTCGCGCTCGCCGATTCGGGCGACGAGCTGCTGCGTCGTCCCTTCGGCGATCACCTTGCCGGAATCGATGATGCCGATCCGATCGCAAAGGCGCTGAGCCTCCTCCATGTAGTGCGTTGTGTAGAGGACGGCCATGCCCTCAACGGACAGCGCCTCCACGGACTCCAGGATCGCGTTGCGCGACTGCGGGTCAACGCCGACGGTAGGCTCGTCCAAGACGAGCAACTGTGGGCGGTTCAGCAGGCCGATGCCGATGTTGAGCCGCCGCTTCATTCCGCCCGAATACTTGCTGGTGCGGTCTTTGCGTCGGTCGGCGAGCCCGATCACGTCGAGGACCTCGCCGATCCGGGCCTGCGTCTCGGCCCGGGAAAGGCCGTAGAGGGAAGCGAAGAAGCGCAGGTTCTCCTCGCCGGTGAGGTCGGGATAGATCGCCAGGTCTTGCGGCACGAGACCGATCGCGCCTTTGCCGGCCGTAGAGCCGGGACGGATTGGCGTGCCGGCGACGGTCACGGTGCCGTCGTCCGGTTCGAGC
Organism: Jiangellaceae bacterium; assembly: GCA_030146385.1. Classification (GTDB taxonomy): domain Bacteria; phylum Actinomycetota; class Actinomycetes; order Jiangellales; family Jiangellaceae; genus JASLBX01. The sequence continues at coordinate 8,923 of JASLBX010000136.1, forward strand.
AACCCCGTGAGGATGTTGATGGTCGTGGTCTTTCCCGCCCCGTTAGGGCCGAGCAGGCCGTACGTCTCTCCGGCTTCGATGTGCAGCGAGACGCCGTTGACGGCATGAATGTCGCCGAAGCGCTTGTGCAGGTTCTCGGCCTCGACCAAGCGGGTATTGCTCACGGTCGCCCAGCGTATAGAGCTGGGCGACCGGTCGCATCACACCATGGAAGGAGATCAACCCCTACGGAATGAGGGTTTAGGAGCCATGAGCCACGATCTGGCCGCGGATCTCGCTGCCTGGGAATGCGGGCATGGTGTGCGCGTTGACGTACGCGTTGTCGTTTGCGGCCCTCGATCAGCTGCCCGGGCGATGCGTCCGGGTAGAGCCAGGCGACTACTCCGCCGTTGGAGCCTCGGCGCGAGGTGGATGTGCGCGTTCAGTACATAGACTCGAGACTGCGATGCGAGATGTGACGGCACGACGGCTCTCGTGGCTGCATATCGCCCTGTACCGGCTGACCGGTGGCCGTATCGGGCGGCGGCTGGTCAACAACGACATGTTGCTGCTCACGACCCGCGGCGTGGTGACGGACCGCAAGCACACCGTGCCGCTGCTCTACCTGCGGGACGACGAGACCCTGGTAGTGATCGCGTCCTGGGGTGGACGGCCGAACAATCCGCAGTGGTTCCGGAACCTGATGGCACACCCGGAGGCGACCGTCCAGGTTCGATCGGACCGCTGGCCGGTGCGGGCGCGGGCGGCCACTCCGGAAGAGCGTGAGGAGTGGTGGCCGCGCGTCCTAGCGGCTTACAAGGGCTACCGCGAATACCAATCCCACACCGACCGCGTCATCCCAGTCGTCTTCCTAGACCCCATCCGCTGATCATGCAAAAGTGGGGCGACACGCCGACGGACCTGGCCATCCGAGCACGCGTTAGCACCTCTAGCCGGCGTGTTACCCCACTTTTGCATGATCAGCGCAGGTGTGGGCTGGCGCAGCGGACTCCTTGATCGTCTGATTCCCGGGGAAGTTCCACGACAGCGTCCAGCCGTCCACAGCGCCTGGCCCGAGGTTCTTGATCCAGATCTGGACGTTGAACCCACCCGGACAGGTCGCCGACCGGCAGTTACGCAGGCGACGAGCCGGACACGTCGGGTACGAGGCGGTGGTCGGACGTGAAGAGCCGGCGCACCAGGCCGAGCGCGATCACCACCGTGCTTGTCGCGGCCGACCCCAGAACGAGGAACATGACGACCGCCTGGACGAGAACCGCCTGCGTCGGCGGCACCCCGGCGAGGATCAGGCCGGTCATTGCTCCAGGCAGGAAAACCAGGCCGGTTGCCTTCGTGGTCTCGATCTGCGGCGACACCGCCGACCGGAGCGCGGCGCGCAGGTAAGGCGTGGCCGCCTGACCGGACGGCTGGCCGAGCGCCAGTCGGGCCTCCACCTCGTCCCGCTTATCGCGCAGTTCCTCGACGAAGCGGCGGGCCGCGACGACCGTGGCGGTCATCGAATTGCCGACCATCATGCCGGCGATCGGGACGAGCGTCCGGCCCTCGAGGGGGAGCACCCCGAAAGCGAAGATCACCGTCAGCGCCACCACGGCGGCAGCAGCGAACCCGGCGACGGAGAGCACCATGATCCCCGGCACCTCCGGAGCGCGCCGTCGGGCCACGTCGCCCGCATAAGCGATCATGGCAACGACCCACAGCCACGACCACACCAGCGGCCGGCCCGGCTCGATGACCAGCGCGAGCGCGGCGCCCACGAGGAGCAGCTGCACCAATGCGCGGGTCGCCGCCCAGATGATCTGCCGCTCGAGTCCGAGCCGCTGCCACAGTGAGATCGCCGCTGCCACACCTACGAGGGTCAGCGACGTGGCGAGTCCGGCAATGCTCACATCACCATTCATGAAGGCGCTCCTGCTCCGGCGTACTTGCCGTGGTCGATGCGTACGACCTGATCCGCAACCCGCCTCAGCTGGGCAGCGTCGTGGGTCACCCAGATGATCGTGATGCCGTGCCGGGTCAGCTCGCGCACGGCACGTTCGAGCACGAGCGTGGCCTGCTCGTCCAGCGCGGACGTCGGCTCGTCCAGCAGCAGCACATCGGGATCGGTCACGAGGGTCCGGGCGACGCAGACCCGCTGGGCCTCGCCGCCGGAAAGCTCCTTGGCGTCCCGGTCGAGCCAGTTGCTGTCCAGGGCTGCGCGACTGAGTGCCGTCCCGAGTTGTTCGTGATCCGCAGTGGGTGAGGCGGTTAGGAGGTTGTCGCGAACCGTCCCGGGAAACGGCGTGGGACGCTGGAAGACCATCCCGACCCGGCGGCGGAGGGCTAGCGGGTCGAGTTCGGCGACGTCCTCGCCGCCGAAGAGCACCCGCCCGGACGACGGCACTTCTAGCCGATTGCACAGCCGGAGCAGCGTCGACTTGCCCGATCCCGAAGGCCCGAACACCACCGTGACGCCGCCACCGGGGATCTCGGCCGTGAATCCGTCCAGCGCCCGCCGGTCCCCCCGGACCACGACGACGTCCTCAAATGCGAAGCCTCCGGGTTCAGCCACGGCGCCACTCTAGGCCTCCACCCGTCCCGCGTTCCCCACGCTGGTGATCACCGCGCTTTCCGTGCAATGCAGCCGGAAAGTGCCGATGATCATGGGAAGAGGGCGGCAGGATGGGCGCCGTGACGGTCATAGCAGGAACGGGTGTCGTCGTAACCGGTGGCGGCAACGGAATCGGACAGGCGATCGCGCACAGGATGGCGGCCGGTGGCGCGCGCGTCGTGGTCAACGATCTGGACGGGGACGCGGCGAAGGCAGTCGCGCGCGAGATAGGTGGGTTCGCGGTGCCCGGCGACGCCTCGTCCGAGGATGGCGTCCGTGAGCTCATCGGTACCGCGCGGGATCGCCTGGGGACTATCGATGTCTACTGCGCCAACGCCGGCGTCGGGACGGGCGGTGGACCCGAAGCGCCGGACGAGCAGTGGTTGCGCGCGTGGGACGTCAATCTGATGGCGCACGTACGTGCGTCCCGTGAGCTCCTGCCCGGCTGGCTCGAACGAGGCGCAGGGACGTTCGTCGTCACGGCGTCGGCCGCGGGCCTGCTGACCATGCTGGGCTCGGCTCCGTACTCGGTGACGAAGCACGCGGCGGTGGCCTACGCCGAGTGGCTGGCGGCGACCTACGGGCATCGGGGCATCGGCGTCCACTGCATCTGCCCACAGGGCGTACGTACCCAGATGCTGGCGGCGTCCGGTGCCGCGGGGGAGGCCGTCCTGAAGCCCACGGCGATCGAACCGGAGGACGTCGCTGATGCGCTGTCGGAAGCGATGGCGGGCGGGCGGTTCCTCGTGCTGCCGCATCCCGAGGTACACGACTACTACGTGCGGCGCGCCACCGACACCGATCGCTGGCTGGCCGCCATGGGCAAACTCCAGCAACAGATCGACGACGCCGTGTCCGGTGAGAGGTCGTGACTCCGACGTCTCTGGTGAACGGCGCCAGATGGGTGCCAGTAATAAAGGAGGGGTCATGAAGTACATGATCATGCTGTACGCCTCGCAGCAGGAGTACGACCTGATGGCCGGCGCTTCATCCGACCAGGCGGCAGGGCCGGCCGCGGACGTCGAGGCGATGCACGAGTTCATGGCGAGGTGGAACCAGGAGCTGGTCGACTCCGGCGAGTTCGTGGACGCCCGCGGCCTGGCTGCGCCCGCCCACACGAGGCGCATCCACGGCCTGAAGGAAGGCGTGCCGGTCGTCACCGACGGCCCGTACCCGGAGACCCAGGAGGTTCTCGCCGGCTACACGATCGTCGAGTGCGACAGCTTCGACCGCGCCACGGAGATCGCGGCCAGGATCACCCAGGCACCGGATCCGGGAGGTTCCCAAGAGCACTACATCGACGTTCGCCCCATCGTCGAGGGCGTCGAAGACCTTCAGGTGTAGCGGATGCCGGCAGAGCCGCTCGAGGACCTGCTGCGACCGTTGGCGCCGCAGGTCCTCGGTGCTCTGGTGCGCCGGTACGGCCATTTCGACCTGGCCGAGGACGCCGTCCAGGAGGCGATGATCTCGGCCGTCTTCCAGTGGCCGGACGGCGGCGTCCCCGCGAATCCCCGGGCGTGGCTCATCACGGTCGCCTCGCGCCGGCTCACCGATCTGCTGCGCAGTGAGCAGGCGCGCCAGCGCCGGGAAGGCGCGGTTGCCCGATGGGCGTTGCCCGAGCAATGGGTGGCGCCGCCGGCCGATCGCCCGCTGTCCGATGACACCCTGATCCTGCTGTTCATGTGCTGCCACCCGTCGCTGTCGCCGGCCTCGCAGATCGCTCTCACGCTGCGCGCAGTCGGCGGACTGACCACGGCGGAGGTCGCCCGAGCCTTTCTCGTCCCGGAAGCGACGATGACCCGGCGTATCACCCGCGCCAAGCAGCGCATCAAGGCAAGCGGCGTCCCGTTCGCCATGCCGTCCGCGCGGGAGCGCGCCGATCGGCTCGCCGCCGTGCTCCACGTGCTGTACCTGATCTTCAACGAGGGCTACACGAGCACGTCGGGGCCGGCGCTGTATCGCGGCGAGCTTGCCACCGAGGCCATTCGTCTGGCTCGGATGCTGCACCGGCTACTGCCCAACGATGGCGAGGTGACTGGCCTGCTGGCGTTGATGCTGCTCACGGACGCGCGACGCCCGGCAAGGCTGGGGCCGGACGGCGGTCTGATCCCGATGGCCGAGCAAGACCGGACCAAGTGGAATTCTGAGTACATAGCCGAGGGCGTCGCTCTGATCAGTGAGGCGCTGCCGCACGGGCCGACCGGCCCGTACCAGATCCAGGCGGCGATCGCGGCATTGCATGACGAGGCGCCGACAGCGGATGACACCGACTGGCCGCAGATCCTGGCGCTGTATGAGGTGTTAATGGGTATGGCCAGCAATCCTGTCGTTGCGCTCAATCACGCGGTCGCGGTGGCGATGGTCCGCGGCCCGGACGCCGGTCTGGATCTGCTGGACGGGCTCGAGGCGGACGAACGGATCGCGCGAGATCACCGGGTGCACGCGGTCCGTGCACATCTACTCGAGATGGACGGCGATCAGCGTGCCGCGCGGCTCGCGTATGAGCAGGCGGCCCGGCTCGCGACAAGCCTTGCCCAGCAGCGCTATCTGAACTCGCGGATCGCTCGTCTCGAACCCGGCGGTCGCTAATCCTGTGGCGGCCGCGACGGCAATCGCGAATGATCTCCGGCATGGCTACCAAGAAGTTCGCGGACATGTTCGTAGCACCTGATGAGGATCCGCGTACCGAACCACCGAATACCGGTGATGAGATCACGACGCTCGTCGGTTTCCTGCAATGGCAGCGGAAGACGCTGGAACTCAAGTGCTCCGGGCTCGATGCAACGGACCTCGCCCGCCGGTCGGTGGAGCCGTCGACCCTGTCCCTGCTCGGCCTCGTCCGTCACCTGGCCGACGTCGAACGCAGCTGGTTCCGCCGGATGCTCGCCGGAGAGGACGCGGCTCCGCTCTACTACTCGACGTCCGATCCGGACGGCGACTTCGACGGTGCAGTGGCCGATTCGGACGTCGTTGAGCAGGCATGGCAGGACTGGCGTGCCGAGATCGAGTTCGGCAACCGCTTTGTCGCCGACGCGCCGAGCCTCGACTTGACCGGCGAACATCGCCACCATGGCGCGATTTCGCTGCGCTGGGTGCTCGTTCACATGATCGAGGAGTACGCCCGGCACAACGGACACGCCGACCTGCTCCGGCAGCGGATCGATGGGGCCGTCGGCCAGTAGGCAGTGGCCGGTGTGGAAGGGCCTTCGCAGGCTCCAAGGCGGCGCCACTGTCGATCTTGAGTGGGGCGCTTTGTCGGTGGCGTTCGGTATTGTGTTCGACATGAGTTCGCAGGTCACATGCCCCGTCGCCCACC
>JASLBX010000137.1 GCA_030146385.1 Jiangellaceae bacterium
TCCTCGCCGAGCAGGGCTACGCCTACCGCATCATCGACGCCGAAGAAATCCTGCGTTGATCATGCAAAAACGGGGCGCGTGACACGCCGACGCCAGTCGAAGCGCGTGACGGATCTCGGTCTGCGGCGGGCGTGTCACGCGCCCCGTTTTTGCGTGATCAACGCAGTTCGAGCGTGCAGCACTTGGCGCCGCCTCCGGCCTTGAGCAGCTCGGGCAGCTCGACGGGGACTGGCTCGTAACCGCGGTCGGCTAGCGCGCCGATGAGGTCGCGCGCTGCCGCTGCGATGACCACGTGCCGCCCGTCCGATACCGCGTTCAAGCCGAAGGCGAGCGCGTCGGCCTCGGTCGCGAGCACCGCGTCCGGAAAGAGGCGGCGCAGCACCGCGCGGCTCCCTTCGGAGAAGGCGGCCGGGTAGTAGACGACGTTCGAGTCATCGAGCACGAACAGCGCCGTGTCGAGGTGGTAGAACCGCGGGTCGACGAGCGTCAACGACACCACGGGGCGTCCGAAGAACTCCTGAGCCTCCAGGTGTGCGGCGTGATCGGTACGAAAGCCCGTCCCTGCGAGGATCAGTTCGCCCGCGACGGTGAAATCGCCCTCGCCTTCGTTCACATGCTTCGGCGTGCGCACGTCGGCGTAGCCCGCTGCCTCGAACCAGGACCGGTACGCGGGAGCCTCGTCGGCGCGCTGCGGGTTGCGGAACTGCGCGCCGTACACCCGGCCGTCCACAACGAAGGCTCCGTTGGCCGCGAAGACCATGTCCGGCAATTCGGGAAGCGGCTCGATGAGATCCACCCGGTGGCCAAGCCGCTCGTAGGTGGCCCGCAGTTTCTCCCACTGGTCGATCGCCAGATTCCGGTCGACGGGCGAGTCTGGATCCATCCACGGGTTGATTGCGTACGACACGTCAAAGTACGTCGGACGGCACATCAGGAAGTGGCGCTTCGTCGCGGCACGGGACATGGCTGACCTCCTCGCAAGCACGGTGGGATCACAGACGGCACGCCCCACAAATGCGTGGCGGCGTGCCGTCACCAAGGAGACTAGAAACGAGGCTTGGCGGCCGGCAATGATTAGACGTTGCGTCGTGGCGTCGATTCAGTGCGTATTGGGCGAGATCGCCGCCGAATCGTTTCGCTTGCCGGTCTCGATGGGGTCGCCGCCCCGATCAAGCAGGTGCGACAGCACCACGTAGCTGCTCGTACGCAGGATGAAGGGCTCGGCCCGGATCCGCTCGAGCACCTCTTCGAAGTGGCGGATGTCGGCGGCACGGATCCGCAGCAGCGCGTCTGCGTCCCCGGTTACCGTCATCGCCGCGACGACCTCCGGATGCCGACCGACCGCCTCGGCGATCCGTCCTGGCGTGGACGCCTGGAGACAGTAGATCTCGACGTACGCCTCGGTGTTCCAGCCGAGCGCGCCGGGGTCGAAGACAGCGGTGTAACCCATGATCGTGCCGGTAGCCCGGAGGCGATCGACCCTGCGCTTGACGGCAGACGGGGACAAGCCGACGACCTCGCCAATCTCAGCGAAGCTCTTGCGGGCGTCTCCGGCGAGCACGGCCATGATGCGGCGGTCCAACGGGTCCAAGGGCACGACGCTCATTATGCGGGCCGCGCCACCCACCGGGCTCGCACCAGTAACCCGTCGGCAGGCTCATACCCCCAGGGCGGACGGAAGAGGCAAGTCCCCAGGGGCGGGGCGCGGACGAATAATGCGTTGGCCCGCTCTCACGATGACAACTAAAATGTTGCGGCCTTCGCGACAGGACCGGGCTGCAACGCACGGGCCGTCGGATCATGCATCACACGTCCGCCGAGCCTGGAGCCGCCGCATGCCACCGCCCGACCCAGCCCTCACCGCCGAACGCGAGTACCTCCGTCGCGCCCGCGACGACCTGCGCCGCATGCGCGAGCACACTATGTCGCTCACCGCGCAGGCCGGCGACGCGGTATCCCAGGCGTACCTCGAACGGGCGCTGTACCGGCGTGCGAAGGCACTGGAAGACAATCCGGACGTCCCACTGTTCTTCGGCCGGATCGACCGGCCCGACGAGCGCTTTTACATCGGCCGACGACACGTCATGGACCAAGCCGGTGACCCGGTCGTCATCGACTGGCGAGCCGACATCTCGCGCGCGTTCTACCGGGCCACCCGCGGCGACCCGCAAGGACTCGTGCTGCGCCGCCGGTATGGGTTCGACCGCGGCGAACTGACGTCCTACGAGGACGAGCACCTCTCCGATCCGGACGAGCACGACGTGGCCAGCCGGATCCTGGCCGAGGAGATAGAACGCCCCCGGATGGGCCCAATGCGCGACATCGTGGCCACGATCCAGCCCGAGCAGGACGAGGTCGTCCGCGCGGGACTGGATCAGACAGTATGCGTCCAAGGCGCGCCCGGCACCGGCAAGACCGCCGTCGGCCTGCACCGTGCGGCATACCTGCTGCACGCCTTCCGAGACCGGCTGGCCCGCACCGGTGTCCTGGTCGTGGGCCCGAACGACGCGTTCCTGCACTACATCGCCCAGGTGCTGCCCACTCTCGGGGAGGTGGACGTCCAGCAGGTGACGGTGGCCGAACTGGTCGAGAGCGTGCCGGTGCGCCGCGTCGACTCGCCGGAAGTCGCCATGCTCAAGGGCGACGCGCGGATGCCCGAGATCATCAGGCGGGCGATCTGGTCCCACGTCGCGAAACCGTCGGATGCGATCGTGATCCCGCGCGGGAGCCGCCGCTGGCGGATCCCCGCGCACCGGCTGGCGGAGGCCGTGGACGCTCTCCGCCGGCGGGGCGACACCTACGCGACCGGCCGGGCCCTGCTGCCGCAGCGGGTGGCCCACCTGGTCCTGACCCATATCGAGGCTGGCGGCGAGATCACCGACGACCGCGTTCAGAACACGATCGCGCGATCGCGCCCGGTACGTGACTTCGTCGATGCCGTGTGGCCGGCTGTCGACCCCGTCCGGATCGTCATGCGCCTGCTGACCAAGCGTCGATTCCTGGCCGACGCCGCGGCCGGCTTGCTCGACGAGGACGAGCAGCGCCTCGTGCTCTGGGACCGGCCGGCTCGCGGCCCCAAGTCCGCCCCCTGGTCGCATTCCGACGCGGTGCTGATCGACGAGGCGCGCAGTGTCCTGGAGCGGACGCCGGGCTACGGGCACGTCGTCCTCGATGAGGCGCAGGACCTGTCTCCGATGGAGTTGCGCGCGGTCGGCCGGCGAGCGACTCTCGGCTCGGTGACTGTCCTCGGCGACGTCGCACAGGGCACGACGCCATGGGCTACCTCATCGTGGGACGCCGCGCTGCGGCATCTTAGCCAGGACGGCGCGCACGTGGAGATTCTGCGCCGCGGCTACCGTGTGCCTGCCGCCGTCGTCGAGTTCGCTAGTGGTCTGCTACCGGTGATCGCTCCCGGCCTGGAACCACCGATACCGGTCCGCACCAATCCGGGATTGCTGGACGTGATTCCGACGAAGGACCTCGCCAGCCTGCCGGCTCTTGTGCATTCAGCACTCGAGAGGCCGGGCTCGGTTGGTTTGATCGCGGCCGACGACCAGGTCGCCGAGGTCGCGGACCGGCTGGACGGCCTGGGCTTCGCGCACCTCTCCGACGAGGCCGACACTCGGCTCACTCTCGTCCCGGCGTCGCTGGCCAAGGGCCTGGAGTTCGACCACGTGATCGTCGTCGAGCCGGCCCGGATCGTCGCCGCCGAGGTCCGCGGGCTGCGGCGGCTCTATGTCGTCCTCACCAGGGCGGTCTCGTCCCTCACGGTCGTGCACACCGAGCCGCTTCCAGAGCCGCTTGGCTCCGCGAAGGTGCTCGATCGCCGGGACGGCGCGTGACGGTCATCCGCGTGTCGCGGCGGCGAGTCGTGGCCGGGCGAGCAGCGCGAGCAGCAAGGCAACCGCGCCCGCGGCAACCGTCACCGCGTACGCCGGCCGGTGCCCGCCCAGGTCGGCCAGGCTGCCCGCCAGCGCCGACCCGAGGGCGTACCCGATTCCGGTCGCGCCGGCCAGCAGCGTTACGGCTGTTCCGACCCGATTCGGCGGAACGATGCGCTCCGCGAGCGCGAAGACGCTGATCATGTATGGCGCCACCGCGAAGCCCAGCGCGATCACAACAGGAACCAGCGCGCTGATCGTTCCCACCGCGAGCAGCGGCGCCGAGAGCACCAGCAACGCTCCCGCGAACGTGACCAGGCGGCGCTCGTACCCGAACCGTTCGGGCAGGCCGGCAACCGACAGCCCGGCGATGACGCTGCCGACACCCAGCAACGCGTGGACGAGACCGGCAACCCCTGCTTTGCCCTCCAGCGCCGCCAGGGCGGTCGTGCCGGTCTGGGTGGCCCCGAAGATCACGCCGATCAGTAGCTGAGCCGCCGCGAGGATGACCAGGCTGACGGTGATCAAGCGGAGTGGTTGAGTGCTCGTGTCCTGGTGACCGGTGATCCTGGCGGTGGGGTGAAGCGCAAACCAACAGCCGAACACGGCCAGCAGCCCGGCCGCAGTCAGGAGGGCGCCGCCTGGATTGATCAGGACGGCGATCGCGCCGACCAGTGCTGGCCCAAATACGAAGGACGCTTCGTCGGCGGCGCCCTCGTACGAGAACGCGGCATCGATCAGACGCGGCTGGGCGTCCCCGGCAGTTCTGGTCATGGGCCGCCAGCGCACCCGGGCAAGCGGTCCTACCTGCGGGATCGCCAGCCCGGCCAGCGCGGCGGCGGCGACAACGTACGGCAAGGGCGCGTCGGCTTCCACGAGTCCCACCAGGCCCGTAAGGGCGGTGGCGGCGACGAGCGACTGAGTCAGGACGACCGGACGCTGGCCGATGCGGTCCGCTATCGCACCGGCGACAGGTGCGCCGATCGCGTTCGCCGCGGCGAGCGTCCCGGCTGTCAGGCCGCCGGCCGTGTACCGGCCGGTGGCGGTCGAGACCAGGAGTAGGGAACCGAGCTGGCTCATCGCCAGCGGCAGCCGGCCGAGGAAGGCCACGATGACGTAGCCGGGACCGGCGATGCTCAGCAACCGCCGGTAAGTAATGAGCGGGGACACCAGAGCTCCAGATACGCCGACGCGCGCGTCTCCCCGCCCAACAGACGCGCTCCTTGAGCCCTGTGCGCCACCCATCGTACCGCGCCCCCGCCACGACTCACGTGATCATGTGGGTTTGCCCGGCTATACCCAACCGAACCCACATGATCACGGGCGGGGGGAGAGAGAATGGGCGAGGTGGATGAGTTGCTCGAGCGGTGGCGCGGCGTGATCGGCGGACGCGCCGACGAGCTTGGGCACGACCTGCTGCGCCGCTGGAGCGAACCACACCGGCGGTATCACACGACAGATCACCTACGCGCCGTTCTCGATGCTGTAGACCTTCTCGAGCACCATGCGGCCGACCCGGATGCCGTCCGGCTCGCGGCCTGGTTCCACGACGCCGTCTACCGGGGGCGGCCGGGCGATGACGAGGCGGCCAGTGCCCGGCTGGCCGCAGAGACCCTGCCCGCAGCCGGTGTCGCTGACGAGCAGCTGCGTGAAGTCGTGCGTCTGGTCGAGCTCACTGCGTCGCACGATCCCGCTCCTGGCGACGCCAACGGCGCCGTCCTATGCGACGCCGATCTGGCGATCCTGGGTGGCGAGCCGGAGCAGTACGCCGCCTACGCCGCGGCAGTTAGGTCCGAGTTCGCCCACGTGACCGACCGCGACTTCGCCCGCGGCCGAGCCGAGATCCTGCGCCGCTTGCTCGCCTCTGACCCGATGTACCGGACGGCGACCGGGGCCGCCCACTGGGAGGCAGCCGCGCGCCGCAACCTCACTGCTGAGCTGGACCTGCTTTCCGCTTCCTGAGGCCGGCGTCGTGCAGGCGCTGCACCAACTCCCGGCTGCTCACCGGCACCGCCCCGGCAGCCACGACGTGGTCGTACATGTGGTCAGGGACGTCGTAGTGATCGCGCTCGAAGCCGCGGCGTGGGATGCCCACGCGGGCGGCGAAGGCGTGGAGCTCGTCGAGCGATTTGTCCGATACCAGGTGCGACCAGTGTCGACCGTGTCCCGGCCAGGTCGGCGGGTCGACCAGGATCATCGCGCCGCCGCGCCGACCGCGTCGTCGACCAGAGTCCGCCAAGACCGCACCATCGACGCGTCCACGTACGCCTTCCACGAGCCGGACGGCCGGACCCGCGAACCGACGTGGAACTTCCGGATGCCGGCCCGGGCCAACCACGGCACGTGGTCGGGCTGCAGCCCACCGCCGGCCATGACGAGCCCGGCGACCTGCGGATCGTCCGAGGCCCGACGGCACAGCTCGTCCAGCCCGGCTCCGACACCCCGTGCCGAGCCAGCGGTCAGCACGCTGTCCATGCCTCGGAACGTGCGCACGGCCACCCAGGCGCGATCATGATCGAGCGCGTGGTCGATGGCTCTATGGTGTGTCCACGGCAGGCCACTGAACTCCTCGGCCAAGGCGGTCGTGACGTCCACGTCGATCTCGGCCGACGGCCCGAGGAAGCCCAGGACGAAGCCGTCCGCGCCCGCCGCGGCCAACTGGTGGACTGCGCCCTTGAGTCTTGAGAGCTCCGAGCCGCTGGTCGAGAACCCGTCGTTGGCCCGGAGCATCACCCGGATGGAAATGTCGCACTCGGCGCGCAGGTCACGCAGGGTACGCACGTCCGGCGTAAGCCCGTCCGAGTCCATGTCGGCGACCAGCTCAAGGCGGTCCGCCCCGCCCTCCTGGGCGCCGGCCGCGTCGCCCGGCCCGAGCGCGATGACCTCCAGCAGCGCTGCCACCAGCCCTCCCTTCGAACGGTCTTCGGCCCCGGGTGCACATAGTGTGCCAGGCCGGTTGGGTACGAGCGTCCTACCCTGGCACTATCGAAGGATGACCGATGACGTGCTGCTCGGCGCCCGCGCCCTTGTGCTCAGGGACCTCAGCGCGCAGGGATTCGACTCGGCCGCCGCGGTGGACGTCCTCGACGACGCCGTGGCCGAGCGCCGCTGGTGGGTGGAGCAGTGGCCGGACGGCGCCGACTACGTCGCCGGGCAGATCGCGCAGGATGTCCAAGACCGACTGCTGGACACCCAGCTGGGACGCTGGCCGCGCTGCACGGCGTGCGACAATACGCGGCTGCACGAGCTGCGAATCAGTCCGGAGCTGGGCAGCGACCCGCAGTGGATATGCGAGGAGTCGGGAATCGAGGTCGGCCCCCTGGGCGGGCTGAGAGCCTCCGCCGCTGGCTAGGCGGCCTGCTTGGCGGTTGGGACGGTGCGCTGGTCTTCCTTGCTCGTTGCAGGAGCGGCCACCCAGCGTTCCTCGAGGTGCACGTGACCATCCCGGTCGGCGACCTCGACCCACTGAGCCCGAAGAGGAGCCGTCCGCATGGTCATCGTTAACACCTCGATTGCCAGTCATTTACGTTCTGTTCACCTTAAGTTACCAGAACCTGAACGGAAGGTGAACGAGGGAAGACGTGCTCCAAGGTCGAACAAGATCGATGTGACGAAAGCCGGGTATCCGGCTCAACCTCCACATCGATCACTCGATCGCACAAATGCGAAAGGGCGGCGCACCCCTAGTGGAGTACGCCGCCCTACATATCGCAAACAGGCGGGTGCGGACTTAGAAGTCCATGCCGCCCATGTCGCCGCCTGCACCGGCCGGAGCCTTCTCCTTCTCCGGCTTGTCGGCAATGACGGCCTCGGTAGTGAGGAACAGCGCGGCGATCGACGCGGCGTTCTGCAGCGCCGAGCGGGTCACCTTGGCCGGGTCGATGACGCCCGCGGCCAGCAGATCCTCGTACTCACCGGTCGCGGCGTTGAGCCCGTGGCTCTCGGCGAGACCGCGAACCTTCTCAACCACGACGCCGCCCTCGAGACCGGCGTTGATCGCGATCTGCTTGAGCGGGGCCTCGACGGCCAGCTTGACGATGTTGGCACCCGTGGCCTCATCGCCCTCGAGCTCCAGCTTCTCGAACGCCCGCTGAGCGGCCTGCAGCAGGGCCACGCCACCACCGGCGACGATGCCCTCCTCGACGGCCGCCTT
>JASLBX010000139.1 GCA_030146385.1 Jiangellaceae bacterium
TGTGGCGAAGGTCGCCTCCTTCGCCACATTCAACCCGTCCACCACCTTCGGGGGCATCTGGCCGGACGGCACGGATGAGCTGCGCAGCACCAAGGAGGGTCGCGTCACGGTCACCGTCCCGGCTTTGTCCGCAAAGGTCTGGAAGGCGCCATCGAAGCCGAAGCAGAGCAAGTCGGCACCGGCGCTGTACTTCAACACGCCAGGCCCCGGTGGGACGGTCGGCGGCCGCGCCGAAGTCGGTGTCTCCGTCCCGGACGGCGGATTTAACCAGGTGACACTCGCCTGGCGGCCGCTGGGCGCCGACGAGTGGACCGTCCTCGGCACCGACGACAACGCGCCGTACCGCGTCTTCCACGACGTGTCCGGCCTCGAGCGGGGCACCCTGCTGGAGTACCGGGCGATCCTTCAGGACCACTCCGGCAACCTGGCCGTCGCCGGGACGTACGCCAGCGTGGGCGACCCGGCGCCGTCCGGGCCTGGTGAGGATCCCGGAGGCGGCCCGGTCACCCAGCCGTCGGCCGTTTCTGTCCCCGGCAGCCTCAACTCCGAGATGGGCTGCCCGGGTGACTGGCAACCGGACTGCGACCAGGCGCAACTGACGCTCGACCCGAAGGACGACGTCTGGAAGGGGACGTACGCCCTGCCCGCGGGCGACTGGGAGTACAAGGTCGCGATCGACAAGTCGTGGGCCGAGAACTACGGCGCCGGGGCGCGGCGCGACGGCCCGAACATCCCGCTGGCCCTACCCGACGCCACCGACGTCACGTTCTACTACGACCACGCGACGCACTGGGCGACGTCCGACGCCCAGGACCCGATCGTCACCGCTCCCGGCTCGTTCCAGAGCGAACTCGGCTGCTCCGGCGACTGGGATCCGTCCTGCATGCGGTCCTGGCTCAAGGACATCGACGGCGACGGCGTCTACACGTTCTCGACGTTCGCAATCCCGGGCGGCAGCTATGAGGTCAAGGTGACACACGGGCTGTCTTGGGACGAGAACTACGGCGCGGGCGGTGATCCCGGCGGGTCGAACATCTCGTTCGCGGTACCGGCAGATGCCAGGACGACGTTCAGTTACGACATCGAGACCCACGTCCTGACCGTGACCACGGGGGCGGCGGCTGCCCCGCCGGACCTCACCCAGGCCCGTGCCCACTGGCTGGCGCGCGACCTGATCGCCTGGGACCTCCCAGCCGCGGCCGAGCACTGGAAGTTCCGCCTCCATCACGCTCCCGAAGGCGGGCTCGGAGTCGACGCCGAGGCGATCACCGGTGGGACGTCCGTCCCGCTGACGCTTGACCCGGGCGGGCTACCGCATGACGTGCAGGACGAGTTCCCGCACCTGGCGTCCTACGAGGCGCTGCGGCTGGACGCTAAGCACACAAAGAACGTCGAGGACATGCTGACCGGCCAGGTGGCGGTGGCAGCGTACGACGACCTCGGCCGGCTGGCCGACGCGACGTCGTTGCAGATCCCCGGCGTCCTGGACGACGTCTACGCCGGCGCCCTCGACGCGGACCTCGGCGTCACCTGGCAGGGCAACTCACCGCGGCTGGCCGTCTGGGCGCCGACGGCGAAGAACGTCACGCTGGTGCTCGGCGCGGACGATGCGCGAGTGGCGATGAAGCGTGACAAGCACGGCGTCTGGAGCGTGAAGGGTGCGCCGTCCTGGAATCGCTCGACTTACCAGTACGCAGTTGACGTCTACGTCCCCGAGACGGGCCAGGTCGAAACGAACGTGATCACCGACCCGTACAGCCTTGCGCTAACGGCCGACTCGGCGCGGTCGGTGATCATCGACCTGGACGACCCGGCGCTGACGCCCTCCGGCTGGGACGCGCTGGTCAAGCCGGAGTTGGCTCAGCCGGACGACTCCACGATCTACGAACTGCACGTCCGCGACTTCTCGATCACCGACGAGTCGGTGCCCTCCGAGCGGAGGGGGACGTACCTGGCCTTCACGGAGGCCGACAGCGAGGGTGTGCGGCACCTGCGCGAGCTCGCGGACGCCGGCATGAACACGCTGCACCTGCTGCCGGTCTTCGACATCGCCACCATCCCTGAGCGGCGCGAGGACCAGGTCGAGCCGCCGTGCGATCTGCCGGCGCTCACTGCCGACAACCCGGCCGGCACCGAGCAGCAGGACTGCATCGATCCGATCCGCGACCAGGACGGCTTCAACTGGGGCTACGACCCGTGGCACTACACCGTCCCGGAGGGCTCGTACGCCACGGACCCGGACGGGCCGGTGCGGACCCGCGAGTTCCGCGAGATGGTGGCGGCGGTCAACGACGCCGGGCTGCGCGTGGTGATGGACGTCGTCTATAACCACACGACTGCTGCTGGTCAGAGCGAGAAGTCGGTGCTCGACCGGATCGTGCCCGGCTACTACCACCGGCTGTCGCCGACGGGGACGGTCGAGACGTCCACATGCTGCTCCAACACCGCTACTGAGCACGCGATGATGGAGAAGTTGACCGTCGACTCGGTCGTCACCTGGGCGCGCGACTACAAGATCGACGGGTTCCGGTTCGACCTGATGGGCCACCACAGCCGCTCGACGATGGAGAAGGTCCGGGCCGCGCTGGACGCCCTGACGGTCGAGGACGACGGCGTGGACGGCTCGTCCGTCTACGTGTACGGCGAGGGCTGGAACTTCGGCGAGGTCGCGAACAACGCGCGGTTCCGGCAGGCGACGCAACTGGAGATGTTCGGCGCCGGGATCGGGACGTTCAGCGACCGGCTGCGAGACGCCGTCCGGGGTGGCGGGCCGTTCGACGACGACCCGCGGATCCAGGGCTTCGCGTCCGGGCTGCTCTCCGAGCCGAACGGCTCGCCGGCCAACGGTTCGGAGGGCGCGCAACGCGACCGGCTGCTGCTCTACCACGATCAGATCAAGGTGGGGCTGGCCGGCAACCTGCGCGACTACACATTCGTCGACCGGACCGGCGCCACGGTGACCGGGGCGGACGTCGACTACAACGGCTCACCCGCCGGGTATGCGGCCGATCCGGCCGAGACGATCACATACGTCGACGCGCACGACAACGAGACGCTGTTCGACGCCCTTACCTACAAGCTGCCGGACGACGTGCCGATGGACGAGCGGGTGCGGATGAACACAGTGGCGCTGGCCACGACTGCGCTGTCGCAGGGGCCGTCGTTCTGGCACGCCGGCGCCGACCTGCTGCGGTCGAAGTCGCTGGACCGTGACTCGTACAACTCCGGTGACTGGTTCAACCGGGTCGACTGGACGTACCAGGAGAGCACGTTCGGCTCGGGCCTGCCGCCGCGCAGCCACAACGAGCAGAAGTGGCCGTTCATGGCGCCGCTGCTGGCCGACGAGGCACTCAAGCCCGGCCCGGACGATATCGCGGCGGCGCACGGGTCCGCGCTGGACCTGCTGCGGCTGCGGTTCTCATCGCCGCTGTTCCGGCTGGGGACGGCCGAGCTGGTGGCGGAGCGGGTGAGCTTCCCGCTAGGCGGGCCGGACCAGACGCCGGGTGTGATCGTCATGGAGATCGACGACCGCGCCGGCGCTGACGTCGATCCGGACCGTGAGCGGCTCGTCGTCGTGTTCAATGCCACCCCGGAGTCGCACACCGTCGAGGTCGACGATGCTGCCGCACTCGAGCTGCACTCCGTCCAGGTGAACGGCGCCGACGACGTGGTCAAGCAGACCTCGGTCGACGCCGAATCGGTCACCGTGCCGGCCCGCACAGTGGCTGTCCTCGAACAGCCCTAACCCCGCTGCGGTTGATCATGGGCGGATGGCGCTTTCCC
>JASLBX010000175.1 GCA_030146385.1 Jiangellaceae bacterium
TGCTGACCCGCTGGCCCCTACCGGAGCCGAGCCTGCCAAAGCGGCCCGACAGAAGCCATTAGATGAGAATGTTCCTCCAGCGGGATCAAGTGCGAGGTCTTCGTGAAGTAGCCGAGTCGGGGCTCGTTCGAGTGGTCGCTACACGCTTCGGTCGCGGCGCTGTTGGCGTCCCAGGCCGATCCGTCGTGCGAGTCTGTGGAGGGACTCCGGTTTGTGGGTGGCATGCTGGCGCGGTGAGAATCAAGGGGTTGGTGTGGCTCGGTGTGCCCACCGACCGGTACGAGCAGACAGTTGGGTTCTTTCAGCACGTCCTGGGTATGAGTGTCGCCTTCCAGGAGGGCACCACGGTTGAGTTGGCGGCCCAGAACGGGGACAAGGTCCAGATCTTCAGCCCTGACCACCGCTACTTCGAGTTCTTCCGCGGGCAGCGCGCGCCACTTGTGCCGCTGTTCGAGGTCGACAGCTTGGACGGTGCCCGCGCGCACATGGCAGGAACCGGGGCCACCATCGTGGGCGAGGAGGAATCCGATGCAGGCTGGACGTGGATTCACCTACGCGGTCCCGACGGCAACATCTACGAGCTCGCCGAGCGGCGCCTGTGAGGCAGGTCGCTGAGCCGACGCTCCGGACACGCGACACGCGACACGCGGCATGTGCGGATGGACATCCCACGACTAGAACTGGCGGAGCAGCGCTTGCTTCGCGGTGGCAAACTCTTCATCGTTGAGCACACCGTCTCTGTGCAGGTCGCCGAGTTCGCGGAGCCGCCGTAGCAATGTGTCGTGATCGCCATCGCTCGCGGGCTTGGTATCGCGGGTTGTCAGCGCCGGCGCTGCGGCGCCTGCTGACGGGTGCGGGAGCCGCGCGACCACGGCGGCGGCCAGCAAGGAGGTCGTCCCTCCGGCGATCTTCGTCCGAGACCGCGGTGTTCCGAAGCTTCCCCACCTGTTCTTGCGAAGGATCCCCCACGTCAGGCAGTTGGGGTCGTGTTTCGGAGCCAATGTGGGCGCGCCGGTCACTTGGAACCGGAGGAATCCGTTCGTCCACCCGCTGATCGGTACCCACTCGACCCCGACCACATCCTCGAGGGCGATCTCCTGTCGGCCGGCCGGCTCCTTGACGCTCTCGGCCCACTCGGTCCACTCGATACGGATTCGAAATCCATCGAACGAGGCGGAGCCATCCCCGGCCGTGGCGGCCAGCGGCACAGCGGGCCCGTGCAACAGGTAACGGTCGGACGGTCCGGGAGGCACCTGCTCGACCACGAGTGCGTTGTGGACCTCGTCAACGAGGTACTCTGCAGCTCCGATGGTGTCCCGGTCGATGGCCAGCCGGTAAGGGTCGGCGTCACTGCTCAGCTTCCCGCCGGCCACCTGCAGGAACGGGTCGGCCCAGTCACGGAGTCGCAGCCGCAGCCGTCCCGCCGTGCGCCCGGTTTCGTAGGCGACACCGGCGATGGCGGTCAGTGGAACGCCCAGTTCACCCAAAGCTCGTCGTAGCGGGTGCACCCGACGGTCACGCCCCGGGACAATACGGACCAGTTCGCCGTCGAACGTCCAAGTACCATCCCGGACCATCACCTCGGCCATACAGCCAATCGTAGCGAGCACACGAGCGACACCTCGCCGCACGCGAACGAACGAACAACCCGAGGTCATACAGTCAAGACCTGGCACCGTCGCGGCAGATGAGAAATGTTCCCGGCTTGATCATCAAGGCCGCGCGACCAGTGAGATGAGTGGGCCGTCGCGAGCGGCGCGAGAACGTCTGCCGGTGGCTTTCGATGTCTTCATCCAGCGTTTCCGAGACCGTGATGGGGAGCCCGGCGGCGGTGACCACATGCGTCAGGTCCTTGAGCCCTTCATCGTCCGCGAGGAGCCTGAGCGTTCCTTCATGGTCGTAGAAGCCGGCGACGGTTCGGCAGACGTCTACCTTGGCGATGACGGCATGATGGCGAACCACATCGGCGGAGTAGAGCTATGGGACCTTTTCGTTGAGGGAGCGCGGGCCGCCGGATGGGTAATCATCCCCGTCGGTTGTCCGACGTGCATCACCGACGAAGCTCAGCGAGCGCACCTTCCAAGCGGCCTTGACGAGCACGTGTGCTGGTCGCCACCGGAGAAGAGCTACTGCAGGTAATCCAGTCGTCCTGAATTGGCGGTCGCCATACTGCCAATGCCGGGCCATCCATGGTCGAACGCCCCCCGCTCGGTGCGGCATATGAGGCGCCGAGCCGCTCCCTACGCGGCATGAGCGGATGCCCATCGAGACCGCGGGCGGTCCAGAGATCTTCGACGACGAGGTCAGCGGTTGCGCGACCAGGCCCGTGGTTGGCGGCTGGCCGGACTGCGCAAGCGCCGTGGATTCAGCCAGTTTCAGGTCGCACACCGGATGGGCATCTCCGTCTCCCGGGTTCCCCGATCGAGAAGGCGACGTGGGGACGGAACCCGGATCCGGTGGAACGCCGTCGAGCGTGAAAAGCGGAGTAGCATGTTGGCGCGCTGACTTCTGTCGGCGCTGTTGAAAGGGGGGTTCAATGTATTCGTCCCGTTCTGCTCGCACCCTGGCAGCCGGCGTCCTCGCGGTGGGACTGGCTGTCTCGACCGCGTCGCCCGCGGCCGCCGTTGAGATCGATCAAGTTGCCGACGGTTTCGCCGGCCCGTTGGGACTTGCCATCGGCGCAGACGGCACCGTGTACGTCGCGCAGGCGTTCCTCGGGACGCTCACGACGATCGACCGCGATGGTGACAGGACGGATCTTGTGACCGGGGAACCCGTGGCCGGAGGCGTGGAAGCCAGGGGCCGCGGGCAGGTCGTTTACACCACTCGGGTGGGTGAGCCGGGCGTACCGCCAAGCGAGGCGAGTCTGATGCGTGTCACGCCGAACGGCAAGACACGGCAGCTGGCGTCGCTGCTTGCCTACGAGGCGGCCGAGAACCCCGATGCCACCAACCTTTACGGCTTCGTCGACCTGGATCCGGCATGTGCGGCCGAGGTGGACGCGGCCTTCGGCGGCCAGGTGCCCACGACCCCTTATCCCGGTCAGGTTGACTCCAACCCATACGCCGTCGCCTTCGACCGAGGTGGGTACGTTGTCGCCGACGCCGGCGGCAACGATATCGTCCGCGTCCACGCCAACGGTCGGGTGTCAACGGTCGCCGTCCTGCCACCGATCGACACGATTCTCGGGCCGGAGGTCGTCGAGTTCGGCGCGCCGGAGTGCGTGGTGGGCGCGGCCTACCGTGCCGAGCCGGTACCGACGGATGTAGAAGTCGGCCCGGACGGCAGCTACTACGTGTCGTCGCTGCCCGGCTTCCCGGAGGCGCCGGGAACCGGCTCTGTGTTCCGGGTGACGCGGTCGGGTTCGGTGGAGCTGGTGGCCACCGGGTTCTCCGGGGCAGTCGACCTCGCGGTGGCCGACGACGGCACGATCTACGTGGCCGAGCTGTTCGGCGGTCAGATCTCCCAGATCGTCCACGGCGATGCTTCCGTGCTGGTCGAGGTGACCGAACCGGCCGCTGTCGAGGTGGCTCCCGATGGCACGCTGTACGCCACCACCGACGCCTTCGGAAACGGCCGGGTGGTAATCATCACACCCTGACACTTCAGGAGAGAGCATCACTCCTGAGCTGTTGCCGCGCGGCGACGAGGTCCGCGGCAGCCGCAGCGCTCGGACGACATCGGTCCCGGCGGCGGCGAGGATCACTGTGTCGCCGTCGCTCGGCGGCCTCCACGATGGGCACAAGCTCACCGCGGGGCGCACCTGCAGGTTACGGCGAGAACCGCAGGCACCTGCCCGTCGCCGACACCGTAGACCTGGTCAAGCGGGTTTGTTGCATTGACGGATGACCTACCGGTTGGGCAAGATCCGGCCTGTGCAGCTGACTACGCGGACCGTGCAACGGGAGCGCAACCATGCTGAAGGTCCCAGTCTCGAGTCAACGCAACAGACCAACCGCGCCCACCTACCCGCGAGTCCTGGACGTGTAGTGGCTGCGGCTGGCACCACATTGAGCGGTACGCGAACGCGGTCGAGACCGACCATACGCAGCTGAAACGGCGGCTGCGTCCGATGCATGGCATCCAGACCATGCCGGGGCTGCGGGTACTCGCCGCATGGCACGCGTTCATGCAGAACCTCCGCCGCGGACACCACGAGGCCGCCGCCGACCACTCGCGCATCAGCGGAAGGCGCGCTGTCCCGACCTCGGAGCAAGTGACACACGAAGCGGCACATGAGTTTGTTCTACCTGGTTCACAGACACGCGCCACGGGTCA
>JASLBX010000200.1 GCA_030146385.1 Jiangellaceae bacterium
GTCCTGTACCACCTCTGCGACCTGTCAGTGGCGGAGGTCGCGGACGAGACCGGCGTGGCGACCGGCACGGTCAAGGCGCGGCTGTCCAGGGGACGGGCTGCGCTCGCGGTGTTACTCAGCGACGACGAGACCGAGGAGACCCGCCATGGCTGACTTCGAGTTCGACGTTGAGCCAATCCGGTCGCTCGCACAAGCTGGAGCGCGGGCTGCTCACGGGCTCCCGCCCGACGAGGTTCGCAGGCTGGGCGCGCGACGGCGGAAGCGACGGCTGACCGTCACCGCAAGCGTGGCGGTTGTGGCAGCGATGGCGCTAGCCGGAGGGGCAGCCGCAATGGTCGAATATGTCGGGTCCGGCAGCAATCTTGAGCCGGCCGGCCCGGCACCGCTGCCCGAGGTCACGACGGTCGTCACGACACCTGGGCAACCTAGCCCGACACCGGATGCTCCTGACGATGGCGAGCCTGCGACCGACGAGAGCCCGGATCCATCCTCGATCGAGCTTCCTGGCGGCATCATTCCCGGCGACTTTCCGATCGACGTTGATCTTCCAGACTATGGCGGCGAGGGTCAAACCGAGGGGCCCGAAGTCGGCTACTGGTACAAGGAGATCTCACCGTGCGCCGCTGAATCCTTCCCTGCTGAGATTGCGGATGCGCTGATGGACGCCATGTGGGTCCGGCTAGTTGCCCCTGAGGTAGAGGTGTTCCGCGGCCTATGGGTCTTCGAGAGCGTCGCAGACGCCGAATCGGTCATGAAGGCGTATGTCGACGACGTCAGCGCATGCCCGAGCGTCACCCAGGACACCACGATGACCACATTCTCCGCTGAGCGGCTGGATCTCGGCGATGACAGCCACCTGACGGTGCAGAGCCTTGCGACCCTGCCGGACGAAAACCCCGTTCCCGGACTCACCCAGTC
The DNA here is from genome assembly GCA_030146385.1 of Jiangellaceae bacterium. Taxonomy (GTDB): domain Bacteria; phylum Actinomycetota; class Actinomycetes; order Jiangellales; family Jiangellaceae; genus JASLBX01. Next base: position 919 of record JASLBX010000200.1, read on the forward strand.
CGCGCTGGTTCGGCTGGGCTCAGCGCTACTCCTGGTGAGCGACTCCGGAGAAGGCATGCGTGACACCGACAGCGAACGGCTCCAGCGTGAGTCCGTTCTGGAGATTGCCGGGGTACTGGCCGCCGAGACGTGCGAGACCCTCGACAACTCCTGCTGAAAACTGCCCGCCCAGATGCTGGCACGCACAGCAGGGCCCCATCCCTCCCGGGGCGACTTTGGCTCTGTCAAGCATGGACCTCAAACTCAACACACCTACCCGGAACCACTTTTGCCCGTTTGCGGAGCTACTCCCGCGCCCTGGACCGCTCCTCCAACACCCGAACCACCTTCACGTCCGCCGGAAGCCAGGGAACCGACAACCATTCGCCGACCGGCAGCCAACGCAGTTCATCGTGGTCCTCGAGCGGCAACGGCTCGCCCTCCACGATCCGGGCCAGCCACAGCCGCATCGTCGCCGTTCCGGTCAGTGGCCACGCACCTGCACCGTCGGGTGACACCTCAGCGCCGAGCTCGGCGGTGACCCCGAGCTCTTCGTGCAGCTCACGGTGCAGCGCCGCCACGACGTCCTCGTCCGGCTCCACCTTGCCGCCAGGAAATTCCCAGAAGCCGGCGACCTCGGACGGCGCGCTCCGGCGAGCGGCGAGCAGACGCCGTGGACGGTCGAGATCGTCCACAATCGCCGCGGCAACTACCAGGATCGGCACCGGGCGAGACTAGCGCTCCACATGTAGTCGGCGCCTGCTGAGGTAAAGATCAAGTGTGCGCATGTCTCGGCGACACGCCGATCAGGGTGGCGTGTCGTGAACACTTGATCTTGACTGCCTCAGCGATGCCCTGCCGGGCGATGGGATCGGTGCGCGAGGGGGGAGTTGAACCCCCACGTCCTTGCGGACACACGGACCTGAACCGTGCGCGTCTGCCTGTTCCGCCACTCGCGCGTGCCGACGCCTGCGCGGCGCAGCCGAAATAGGTTAACACGCGTGGGGACGTACTCTGACATCTGAACCCGGGCCGCGCATATCACCATAGGGCACGTCACCTGGTTACCATCGGTGCGGACGCCCGCGGGTACTGAACCGAAATTAGCGGGTAGGTAGCGGACGTGGAACGAGAACGGAAGGGAGCTGGCCATGAGCGCCTTGCGACGCTTCGAGGCGCGCCTCGAAGGCATTGTGACCGGCGCCTTCAGCAAGGCGTTCCGCGCTGAGGTTCAGCCCGTGGAGATCGCAGCGGCCCTACAGCGCGAGCTCGACAACAACGCGCAGATCGTCACCCGCGAGCGATCGCTCGTCCCGAACGACTTCGTGATCGAGCTCGGAGGCCACGACTATGGCCGGCTCGCCCCGTACACCGGGACGCTCGCCCACGAGCTCGTCGATCTCGTCCGCGAACATGCCGAACTGCAGCGGTTCGCGTTTACCGGCCCGGTCAACGTCGCCTTCGAGCAGCACGACGACCTGGGCACCGGGCGGTTCCGGGTTCGTAGCCAGGTCAAGGCCGGCGTCGATCGAGGGGCGTCGTACATCCCCACAGAGAACACCGAACGGCGCGCTGCCGCGTACCTGGTCATCAACGGCAGCCAGCACCCCGTGGTCCCGCCAGGGCTGGTCATCGGCCGCGGCAGCGAGTGCGACCTACGCATCGAAGATCCCGGCATTTCACGGCGGCACGCCGAGATACGCGTCCACGGTTCCGGCCCCGATGCGGAGGTGATGGTGGTCGACCTGGGCTCGACCAACGGCACGGTCGTGGACGGAGTACGGGCAGCCCAGGCACCGCTCGCCGATGGATCCCGTATTGTGCTCGGTTCAACCGTAGTGGACGTTCATCGACGGGCGCCGCGGCGCTGAGGCAGGTCCGCAGTCGGGTGAGAAGCGCATGTTTGGGGTGAACCGGTGTCCGAGCTGACGCTCACCGTCATCAAGCTTGGCTTCCTGGCCATGCTTTGGCTCCTGGTCATCTCCGCGACCTCGGCGATGCGTGCCGACCTGTTCGGCGTCCGGCCGGCGAAGCCGGCGCAGCCCCAGCGGACGGCGCGCAAGGGGAGGGCTCCTCGTGGCGCGCCGACCAAGGTCGTCATCGTGGACGGTCCGGACCGTGGCCGTAGCGCACCGCTGACCGGAGCTCCTGTGACCTTCGGGCGCGGCAGCGAGTGCACCATCCCGCTCTCCGACGAATACGTC
>JASLBX010000219.1 GCA_030146385.1 Jiangellaceae bacterium
AGGAGATGTCGGTGCGGTCGGTCGCACCGGAGACGTTCTGCACGATCATGTCGATGTTGACCTCGGCGTCGGCCACGGCCCGGAAGATCGCGGCCGCCTCACCGGGCTTGTCGGGCACGCCCACGACCGTCACGCGTGCCTCGGACAGGTCGTGCGCAACCCCGCTGATGATGGCCTGCTCCACTGGGTCTCCCGTGATCAGAGTGCCGGGCTTGTTCGAGAAGGACGACCGGACCACCAGCGGCACGCCGTAGCGGCGCGCGTACTCCACGCAGCGCAGGTGCAGGATTTTCGCCCCGCACGCGGCCATCTCGAGCATCTCCTAGTACGTGATGTGCGGGACGCGCTTGGCGGTCGGGACGATCCGCGGGTCGGCCGTGAAGACGCCGTCGACGTCGGTGTAGATCTCGCAGACGTCGGCATCGAGCGCGGCCGCCAACGCGACCGCGGTGGTGTCCGTGCCCCCGCGCCCGAGAGTCGTGATGTCCTTGCTGTCCTGGCTGACGCCCTGGAACCCGGCGACGATCGGGATCGCGCCCTCGTCGAGCGCCTGCTGGATACGTCCGGGCGTCACGTCGATGATCCGTGCGCTGCCGTGCGTCGACGTCGTGATCACGCCGGCCTGACTGCCGGTGAAGCTGCGCGCCTCGTGGCCCAGGTCGCCGATCGCCATCGCCAGCAACGCCATCGAGATCCGCTCACCCGCGGTAAGCAGCATGTCGAGCTCGCGCGGCGAAGGCACCGGGGAGACCTGCTCGGCCAGGTCCATCAATTCGTCGGTCGTGTCGCCCATGGCAGACACCGCGACGACGAGGCTGTTGCCTGCTTTCTTCGTAGCGACGATACGCTGTGCCACCCGCTTGATCGCGGCAGCATCGGAGACGGAGGATCCGCCGTACTTCTGGACGACAAGTCCCACCAGGTCTCCTCTCCGCGTCATATCGGGTGTCGTGGCGAGTCTAGGCGAGATAGCAGCGACGCTGCGGTTGGTCCAGATACCGGAACCACCGGTTCACGACTACGCTGCTCCAATCAACGCCGCGTCCGGGTCCCAAGCCGGGCGGATCTACGAGTGCAGGGGTGGCATTGGCAGCGGGGATCGAGGCGGCAGGCGTACGGCGGACGTTCGGCAATGTGGTCGCCGTCGCGGACGTCACCTTGTCTGTTCCACGCGGCCATGTCACCGCCCTCGTGGGGCCGAACGGCGCCGGCAAGACGACGTTGCTGCTCGTGCTGGCCACCCTGCTCCAGCCGGACGACGGGCGGATCCGGGTGGCGGGGTTCGACCCGGTCACCGACTCGGTCGAAGTGCGCGCACGCACTGGCTGGATGCCTGACGCGTTCGGGACGTACGACACCCTCACGTCCCGCGAGGTCCTGGAGTTCGCCGCCGCGGCGTACCGGATCCCGCGGAAAGACCGAGCCCGGCGGGCCTGGGAGCTACTGGCCCTGGTGCACCTCGACGAGTTCGCCGAGCGACCGGTCCATGCCCTCTCGCGGGGCCAGCGGCAGCGCCTCGGGCTGGCCAGGGCGTTAGTGCACGAGCCGCCGATCCTGCTGCTCGACGAGCCGGCCGCGGGCCTGGACCCGCGGAGCCGGATCGAGCTGCGTGGCCTGCTCCGCGGACTGGCCGCCCAGGGTTGCGCCGTGCTGGTGTCCAGCCACGTCCTGTCTGAGCTCGAGACGATCGCTGACCGGGTCGTCTTCGTCGACCGTGGCCGGAGCATTGCCGAGGAGACTCTGGCGGAGCTGCCGCGAGCCGAACGGCGGCCTTGGCGGGTTCGCGCCCTCGACCCAGACCCGCTGATGGTCTTCCTGAATACCCACGGCACGGAACACGGGCCTCCTGACGCGCACGGCGTCGAAGTGCTGCTCTCCGGCGACGAGGCCGCGGCCGAACTGCTCGCGGCGATGATCCGGGACGGCGTACCCGTCGTGTCGTTCTCACCGGCCGGCAGCGATCTCGAGGCGGCCTACCTGGCGATCACGGAGGATCGCAGGTGACCCGTCGACGCACGCCACGACTCGGTCTCAGCCTCCGCGGCGCTTTGACCGTGGCCGCTCACGAATTCCGGCTGCGGATCCGGGCCGGCCGGTGGCGCTGGCTGCTCGGAGCGTGGTTCCTGAGCCTGTTCGCGCTGACCGCAGGTGTCCGGTCGGCGCTGGTCCGCAGCGGCCAGACCAGCCCGGGGACGGACATGTTCGGCGGGCTGATGCTGACCATGCTCGCACTGGCGCTGCTCGTCGTCCCGGCGCTTACCGCTCAGTCGGTGAACGGCGACCGGCTGCGCGGCCTGCTGGCGACCTTGCAGACGACATTGCTTACGCCGGCCGAGATCGCGGTTGGCAAGCTGGCCGCTGCATGGGGTACGGCAATCGTGTTCCTGCTGACTGCGGTCCCGCTGGCGCTGTGGTGCGTGGCCGAGGGAGCGTCCGGCCTGCGGGTGGCCGTGAGCCTGGGCATCGCGGCGGTGCTGCTCGGCGTGATCTGCTCGATCAGCCTGTGCCTGTCGGCCGTGCTGGCGCGCACGACCACGTCGGGCGTCCTGTCGTACCTGGCCGTGTTCGCGCTGTCGATCGGAACCGTGATCATCTTTGTCCTCGCCGTCGCATTCACCCAGACGACGGAGACGCGCACGACAGCGGCCGGCGCCTTCGAGCAGACCGTGACCCATCCCGAGCGGGTGTGGTGGCTACTCGCACCTAACCCGTTCATCATCGTGGCGGACGCCGCGCCACGGACGCTTGACCATCCCGACGCCGGCGTGCGGCTCGATCCGCTCGGCGCCATCGGCGAGGTGGCCCGATCGGCGCGGACGCCCGGCTCCACGATGGTCGGCGCCAACGGGATCGTCCAACTCGGTCAGGCCGCCGTGTGGCCGTATGGCCTGGCCACGAACGTCGCGCTTGGGATCGGAGCGCTGGTCATTACTGCCCGGCGGTTACGCACGCCGTACGTCAAGCTGTCCAAGACCGTTCGGGTCGCCTGATAGTTGGTTACGTCTCTGGCGATCGTCGTGGCGGTCGTGACGGCAGGAGATGTTCGGCTAGGCGATCGAGTAGCGTGGGGGTCCGTGCGCAGTTGCAGTTTTGGAGCGATCACGGGGCGCCTTTACGCCCTCTTCAACCGCAACCCCGAGTCGAACCGCATCGTGGTGGACTCGCTCGGCCTCACGCCCGAAGACCGCGCGCTCGAGGTCGGCTGCGGAGCGGGCGCAGCCACTGAGCTCGCAGCGCAGCGCATCGGCGCCGACCGCGTGGCCGCTGTAGAGCCCTCGTCCACGTTCGTCGACATGGTGCGCAAGCGAGTACCGGGGGCCGATATCCGGGTTGGCAGCGCCACTGAGATCCCCTTCGACGACGGGACGTTCACCGTTATCTGGTCGATCGCGTCGATGCACCACTGGCCAGAGCGCGAGCCAGGTCTCGCCGCGCAGACCGCCAAGGTGACTCCTGGTGGACGGCTCGTCATCGCGGAGCGGCTGCTGGATAAGCCCGGGCATGGCATCACAGCGGCACAGACGGCAGAGGTGACGTCCTACCTCGAGTCGCTGGATCACGCTGAGGTGCGGACGTTCACCCGTGTCAACGGCAAGAAGACGATCCAGCTCATCGAGGCCACTCGCAGTCAGTAGTTAGTGCACCGTGGAACCTTGGTGCCGCCGACAAGCAGCATTGTGGAAGCTCGGTGCTCACCCTCGACAGCATCGTGGAAGCACGGTGCCCAACCTGGGAAAAGCGGTTGTCCGCGTCAGCGCTCCATCGCCTCGGCGGCGGCCTCGGCCAGCAGTTCGTCCTCCGCGTCGGTAGCGGGGTCGCGCTCGGTGTCGAGCCTGGTGTGGGCGATCAGCGAGTGCAGCGCCCTGAGCACCGCGCCGCACGTCGCGCCCCACGAGGACAGGTACGAGAACTGCCACCACCAGAGCGCCTCGATCGTCCGTCCGTCGCGGAAATGGGTGAGGCCGTGAAGCAGATCGGACGCGATGCTGGCCAGATCGTCAGAGATGAGGAAGGAGTCGGCGCCACGAGCGGGGTCGACGGGGTCGATGATCTCGACGTAGTCGTCGACCGGTTCCAGCAGGCCGGCCAGCCGCTCGCGCAGCTCTTCGACATCGGGGTCGGGGCCGGCGTCGGGCTCGAACCGCTCGTCCGGCACGACGTCGGTGATCGCGCCCAGCCGTCCGCCCGCGAGCGCGAGCTGGCTCACCTGAAGTAGCAGCATGGACAGCGTGGTGCCCGGGTCGGTCCCTCGAGCTATCTCACGGACTGCGACCAGAAAGCTCTCGACCTGGTCCGCGATCTCGGCTGCGAAGCCGGCGTAGTCCTCGTCCGATGTGAGGGTGGGCTCAGACATCGAGCAACCTCCTTCCCTCGAACGCACGGCCCAGGGTGACCTCGTCGGCGTACTCGAGATCACCTCCTACAGGAAGTCCACTTGCCAAACGTGTCACGCGCAACCCCATCGGCTTGATCAATCGTGCTAGGTACGTGGCCGTCGCCTCACCTTCGAGGTTCGGGTCGGTGGCCAGGATGATCTCGGTCACCGTCCCGTCGGCGAGCCGCTCCATCAGTTCGCGCGTCCGAAGGTCGTCCGGACCCACTCCTTCGATGGGACTGATTGCTCCCCCGAGGACGTGGTACCGGCCGCGGAACTCGCGGGTGCGCTCGATCGCAACCACGTCCTTGGGTTCCTCGACGACGCACAGCACATGCGGGTCGCGGCGCGGGTCGGCACAGATACGGCACTGCTCCTCTTGCGCCACGTTGCCGCACGTCGCGCAGAACCGCACCTTGGCCTTGACTTCGATCAGGGCATCGGCGAGCCGGCGGACATCCGCCGGATCGGCGGCGAGCAGGTGGAAGGCGATGCGCTGCGCGCTCTTCGGCCCGACCCCCGGGAGTCTTCCGAGCTCGTCGATGAGGTCCTGGACCACACCTTCGTACACGTATTACTCCCGGTCCGGCGGCGACTCTTCGGACGTACTGCTGCCACCACCGAGCAGACCGCTGAGCGCGTCGCCGCCACCGAGCGCTCCGAGAGCACTGCCGAGCGAGCCCATCTGCTCAGCGGCAATCCGCTGAACCTGCGAATGCCCGTCCCGGACCGCCGCGACGATCAGGTCCGCGAGCGTCTCGACGTCCTCCGGGTCGACCACCGACGGGTCAATCTCGAGGGACACCAGCTCGCCCGTACCGTCGACGGTCGCGCTGACCAGGCCGCCACCTGCCGTGCCCGTCACCTCGAGGTCGGACAGGTTCTGCTGCGCCGACAAGAACTGCTCCTGCATTCGCTGTGCTTGCTGCATGAGCTGGTTGACGTCGAACCCTTCCGAGCCGGACGGAAACACTGAGGGCCTCCAGGACGATGTCGGGTGTGTGATTTCAGAGCCTAGTCGCGTGCGGTTGTCCATGCCGCAGCGGCCGGTGGTTGGTCACGAGTGCTCGATTTCCTCGATGACGCGAGCGCCCAGGGTCCGCTCGAGCAACTCCTGCGCTGGCGCACCTGAGTCGTCCAGATCGCTGTCGTCCGGGTGGGCGCCGTCGTCGGGCTCGTCGACCCGCTTCGCGGCGTCGGGCGACGGCTTGTCGGTCGACGCGGATCGATCTCTGGACGCCGCCGGCCGCGTCGCCGCGGGCCTGCTCGAGGCCGAGCCGGACGCCGAGCTCGGCCTACTGCTCGACGGCGCGTCGGGCTCGGCGGCGGGTGGTTCGGGCGGCCGGTTAGACGGTGCGCCGCCTGGCGGGTTGCCCCCACCGGACGGGTCGACGATCGCCTCAACCTTCAGGTCGGCGCCGAGCACGTCCGCCATCGCCTGACGCAGGTTCTGCTGGAAGTCTTCGCGCCGGGCGAACGTATCGCGCAGCGTCGCCTGCCGGAACGACAGGGTCAGCACGCCATTCGACACGTCGACCACCGTCGACTCCTGGGAGATCAGACTCCAGGGCGTGCGCTTGATCTCCTTGAGGCGGACGAGCACCTCTGGCCAAAGGCGGCGGACGTCGGTGACGCTGACCCCGCCGACCGGGCTCGGCGCGGTCGGCTGGGCAGGAGGCTGAGAGACGGAACGATCGGCCGTTGGTTCTGCTGGCTGTGGCGGTTCAGCTACGGGCTGTGGCTCCGCTGCGGGCGGTGTTTCGGTGCGGGGCCGCCTGGTCTCCGTCGCCGGTCCTGAGGCCTGCGCCGGCGGTTGTGAAGGCGGCTGACGCACCCGCGTGGCCTGTGGTTCAGGGGCCGCGGCCGACTGCGGCGATCCGCCAGCCGCGGCCTGGTCCGGCGCTGGTTGCCCGAGCGAAAGCCTGCGTTCGAGCCGGTCGAGACGGGCTTGAATACCCCGCTCGCTGTCGTCGGCCCCGGGCAGGAGCAGGCGCGCGCAGACAAGCTCGAGTTGCAATCGCGTCGGCGTGGCCCCCTTCATGGCGGTGATGCCCTCGTCCACGACATCGGACAGCCGGACCAGATCAGCCTGTCCGAACTGGTGTGCCTGAGTCGCCATCCGCGTCGCTTCGTCCTCGGGCGCCTCGATGAGCCCGCTGCTCATGGCATCGGGAACCGACCGGACCACGATCAGATCGCGGAACCGCTCGAGCAGGTCGGTGAGGAACCGTCGCGGATCATGGCCGGAGTCCATGACCCGGTCGAGGGCGCCGAACACGGCCGCGGCGTCACCAGCCGCGATCGCGTCAACCACGTCATCCAGCAGTGCAGCGTCAGTGAACCCGAGGAGGGCGACGGCAAGCTCGTACGTGACGCCTTCCGGGCCCGACCCGGCGATCAGCTGGCCGAGGATCGACTGCGCGTCGCGGGCGGACCCGCCACTCGCACGGGCAACAAGTGCAAGCGCCGCTGGCTGGATCGCGACACCTTCTTGCTGACAGATGCCGGCAAGGTTCTCTTGCAGCATGCGGGCCGGGATCAGTCGGAACGGGTAGTGGTACGTCCGAGAGCGGATCGTCCCAATGATCTTGTCAGGCGCCGTGGTGGCGAAGATGAACTTGAGGTGCGGCGGCGGCTCTTCGATGAGCTTGAGCAGCGCGTTGGCCGCGCCCGGCCCGAGCTGGTGCGCCTCGTCGATGATGTAGATCTTGTAGCGGGACGACACCGGAACGAAATGCGCCTTCTCGCGCAGCTCGCGCGCATCGTCGACCAGGCCGTGCGTCGCAGCGTCCAGCTCGACCACATCGATGCTGCCGGGCCCGTTCGG
>JASLBX010000222.1 GCA_030146385.1 Jiangellaceae bacterium
CGACGTCCCCCCGGGCGTAGGCGTCGATGGCGCCGGCCAGGCCACCGGAAGCGCTGAGCACCCCGACGGCGGTGACGTCCTTGAGCGCCAGGGTCCGGGTGTCGATCCGGCTGGGGCTGCCGGCAAGGCCGACATAGACGACGCGCTTGCCGGGCTCGACGAGTTCGAGAGCGGCAGCAGGCAGGTGCGCTGCGTTCGATGCATCGATGACCGCGTCCCAGGCCAGCTCCGGCAGCTGGTAGGAGGTCCACACGTTGTCGAAGCCGAGGGTGCGCGCGAAGTCCAACGACTCTTGGCTAAGGCCCATCACGTGAACCTCGGCGCCCGCGGCGCGGGCGAACATGGCGCACAGCAGTCCGATGGTCCCCGGGCCGAGGATGAGCACGCGGTCGCCCTCGTGGAGCTCGGCCCCACGCACGGAGCGCAAGGCGTTCCCACCGGGCTCCACCATCGCCGCCGCTGTGTCGTCGACGTCGTCCGGAACGGCGAGCAGGGACGACGCCGGGACGGCAACCTGCTCGGCGAGCGCTCCCGGCCGGCCACCGCGGATGCCGAGCTCGAAGCGGTGCTCACACACGTGCTGGCGTCCGTCGCGGCAGCGGTGGCATGACCCACAGCCGAGCATCGTGTCGCCGGTGACCCGCCGGTTCAGCCAGGAACGGTCGACGCCGTCGCCGACCGCGCTAACCGTACCCGTCCACTCGTGGCCGAGCCGCAGCGGATACGCGGCCAAGCCGTCGTGCAGGTACTGCATCTCGCCCGTGTAGAACTCCACATCGGTACCGCACACTCCCGCGCGGGCGACGTCCACCACTACTTCACCTGGCCGGGCGACGGGCGGCGGCACGTCCTGCGCTCCAGCCTCGCCAGGGCCGGTGACGACGAACGCCCTCATGCGGTCCTCACTGGTCGAACGTGGATGAGAACGGCCGCCAGAGCGGCTCCGGCCGCCCGCGCACACCTGGACGGACGGTGAACAGGCGGCCGGAGTGCGGGTGTTCGGCGAGCTGCGACGCTGTGAGATCCTTCGTCGCGGTAGTGATCACCAGGGTGTCGAGCTCCGGGCCCGCGAACGCCACGGACGAGGTATGCGGGGCAGGGACGTCCACGACCTCGACGAGCCGACCGGCAGGGGAGTAACGGTGCACGCGGCCCCGCCCCCACAGCGCGATCCACAGGTGCTCCTCGGCGTCGAGGCACATGCCGTCGGGAAAGCCCGCGTCGACCTGCAGCGCGACGGACCGCGGCCCGGTGTCGCCGGTGGCGACGTCGTAGTCGCGGACGTAGACGGTGCGGCGTTCGGTGTCGATGCTGTACAGCTGCGTCCCGTCGGCGGTCCAGGCGAGCCCGTTGGACAACGTGAGGTCGTTGTCAACAACCCGGACCGTTCCGTCGTGGTCGATCTGAACCAGCACCTCGGACGTCGAAGCGCCGTCCAGGCGGAGCGAGCCGACGACATAGCGTCCCGCCGGGTCCGGCTTGCCGTCGTTGAGGCGTCGGCCGGAACCGCTCGGAAGCAGGCGTGGGCCGGGCGAGATCGTGCCGTCGGTGTGCCGTACGAACAGCCCCTCGGCGCCGGCTACGAGGAGGTCACCCTCCTCGGAGACGGCGACGGCCCCGACGGTGCCCTCGAACCGGTGACGCTCTAGCACCCGGATCGTCCCGTCGTCGCGCAGGTCGCCGACGCACGCCATGCCGCCGGTGATATCCACCCACAGCAATCGGCGCCGTACCGGATCCCAGAGCGGGCCCTCGCCGAGGCCGTACACCTTGTCACTCGCGACCTCAGCGGTGTATCGCACGCTTGCCATCGTCTCACCTCCAGCCGTCCCCTATGCTAGGCGGATTCCAATAGTCAGACATGCATTCTGAAAGTTGGTACGCGATGGGCCACACGTTCCGGAGCGAGGAGTTGGTACGCAGGACGCGACCGCAACGCGTACATCCACCGCGCGTGGATGCGCCGGGGCGTCCCGGGCAGCGCCTTCGAGGGCCGCCCGCAGGTCGCCATCGCGAACACCGCGTCGGACCTCTCGCCGTGCAACGCGCACCTGGACGAGGTGGCGGCATCAGTGAAGAACGGCGTCTACGAGGCTGGCGGCATCCCGCTCAATCTTCCGGTCGTCTCCATCGGCGAGACGCAGGTGCGTCCCACCGCGATGCTGTGGCGGAACATGGCGGCGATGGCCACCGAGGAAATGTTGCGGGCCAACCCGTCGACGGCGTCGTGCTGCTCGGTGGGTGCGACAAGACCATTCCGGCGTTGCTCATGGCGGCCGCGTCGGTCGACCTGCCGGCCGTCGTTGTGCCGGGCGGGCCGATGCTCACAGGCACGTTCCGCGGCGTATCGTCGTGCTACACGTCACGCCCGAAGCTGCGGCTGGAGGACCGCTTGCCCTAGTGCAGACCGGTGACTGGATCAGCCTCGATGTCGCTGGACGGCGTCTGGATCTGGAGGTCCCCGCCGATGAGCTTGCGCGGCGAAACCCGAGCGAAGCCACCGTGACCGGGTTCGCCGGGCCCCAGCGTGGCTGGGAGCGCCTCTACGTGGATCATGTGCTGCAGGCCGACACCGGCGCCGACCTC
>JASLBX010000252.1 GCA_030146385.1 Jiangellaceae bacterium
AATCGACGGACGCCGCGTAGTCGATGCTCAGCCCGGCCTCGGACGGGACGAGTGGGAACGTCGACTCGGCGTGCTCGACCTGGAGGTCGATCGGCTGGTCGACGATCTGCGGAAGCTCGGCGGCCAGCCGGGACTCGGCCTCGGCTGGAGACAGGCTGCCGACCTCGACACCAAGCACTGTCGCGTTGCGGGCCAAGGCCCCGCCCGCAGTCGCGTAGGCAGCGCCGTACAGCATCAGAAGCCCCCCGAGGACACCGCCGGCGATCAGGACGGGACGGCGGCGCCAGAACGCAGCTTCGTGCGTCGCGTCCCGATGCCGCGCAGGCCCGGCCTCGGGCGACTGCCCGGCCGGCGGCATGTGGGCTGCCGCTGCGCCGACGATAGGGAAGCGTGCGGTGTCCTCTGCGTCAGATGCCAGCGGGTCATGGGCGCCCGCTGCCGTGGCGTTGTTGCGCGTTTCGCGCGTCGCCGCAGCATCATGAGCGGCTGCGTCCCAAGCGGCAGTCTCCGCTGCGGCCGCTTCCTGTGCGGCGGCTTCTCGTGCCGCAGCGTCTCGAGCGGCGGCCTCACGCATGGCAGCGTCCCAGGCGTCGGCGGTCTCGCCGGGCTGATCGGCTCCGTGATCGTGGGCGACCGGCTGGTTCGTAGCCGGCTCGTGAGCGAGTGGCTGGTGGGCATGGGGCTGGTTCGTAGCCGGCTCGTGAGCGAGTGGCTGGTGGGTAAGGGGCTGGTCCGTGCCCGGCCGGTGGGCGACGGGCTCATCGCCAACCGGCTCGTGCGCAACCGGCTCGCGACCAGCCGGCTCCGGGCCAACCGGCTCCTGCTCGATTTGCCGGCTCCCGGCAGTTCGCTCACTGCCGCCCAGCTCGGCCGGCCTAGTTGCCCTGCCAGGAGTCTCGTCCATGGGGACCGTATTCTCGCGGCCCCCGCCGTAGGTGGCCGCTTCGTTGCTCCGGTTGCGAGCGGCGCCGTTTCCTTCGTCCGCGCCCTTCGACGCGCCGCCCTCCGCCGTCATGGCGGGGAACTCGGCCGTATCGTCGAAGATGGAGCGACGGGTCTTGGGCGCGTTCGCGCGCGGAAGTCCCCTCGGATTGGATTCGTCGGTCACGCACAACAACTTTCAGTCGGGTCGGCACCTGGCCATAACATGGCCATTGGCAAGGCCGACAGGCGGGCCGCAGGGCAGTTTACCGGACTCCGCCATCCGCACCAGCATCTCGCGAAGGCCGCGGCACGGGAATGCCGACAACGACGCCGACCAGCACCACCCCGCCGTAGAGGAAGACCAGGCCCGGCAGGTCCGCGGCGACGACCAGGTCACCTGCGCCACGCGCCTGGGACAGCAGCATCACCGGCACCAGCCACGCCGTCGCGATGAAGATCTTGTCCACGCGGCTGCGCGCCCAGGCATGCCCGAGCATTAGCAGCGCACCGAGTCCGGAAAGAGCCAGCGTGACGCCGTACGGGACGTCCACTCCAGCAATCCGCGCCGTAGCCGGATGAACGAACGCTCCCGCAACGGCTGTTACCGCCGCCGCGACGCACAGCGCAGCCGTCCGGGCAATCCGGATCACCGCCGTTAGGAGTCCAACCCGGCGAACAGGTCAGACTCCCATCCCGTTTCAGGATCGACGGGGCCCGGCACGCCCTTGACCAACCGGTAGTGCTCTAGGCCCCACACCTGCGGACCCAGCTGATCGGACAGTGCGAAGAACGGACCGTCGAGGGCAATCTGCGTGATGTAAGCCCGCATGGCCGCCAACTTCTGCTCGACGTAGTCCATCCCGTCGATCTCGGCCGTGACGTATTCGTCGGGAACGGCGAACGGCGTGTCGTCGGCGCTGTGGACCCCGAAGAAGTCCGAACCGATCTCGCGCATGGCCTCAATACCGGCCTGGATGACACTGCGGGGAATCGCCGTCCAGTAGATCTTCGGAATGTCCCACGCCTCCCCCAGGTCCGGCCGGTACGACGGCGCCGCCGCGAGCGCCGAGCCGTAGGTGGCGACCCGGTGTGCCTGCATATGGTCGGGGTGCCCGTAGCCGCCCATCTCGTCGTACGTCACGAGTACCTGGGGACGGACCTCACGGATCACCGCGACCAGCTCGTCGCCGGCCTCCCGCAAGTCGGCCGCCCAGAACGTGTCGGGTCGAACGTCGGCCGGCGGCACCGCCTGCCCGTTCTCGCCCCAGGCCATGCCGGTGTCGCGGAACCTTCCGGTGCCGCCGAGGAACCGGTAGTCGGTGACGCCGAGTTCGGCCATCGCCTGCTTGCGCTCGATGATGCGCTGTGGCCCGAGCGCGTCGTCGCGGTCGGACGCGAGATGGGCGAGGTCAGGTACGAGTACCTCGCCCTCTTCGCCCAACGTGCACGTCATGAGTGTCACGTGCGCGCCCTCGGCCACGTACTTGGCCATGGTGGCCCCGTTGGTAATGGTCTCGTCGTCAGGATGGGCGTGCACCAGCAGCAACCGCTGCCCCGCCTCTGGTGTGCTCATACCGCTCACCATAACGACGCGGTCCGACAACCCCACCGGGCTCGTCGGTGCCGTACCATGCGCACGCGCCTAGTACGGCACCAACAGCCATGCTGAACGTGATCGACCGTCAGTGGTGGAC
>JASLBX010000262.1 GCA_030146385.1 Jiangellaceae bacterium
AACCGGCTCGCCGCGGAAGTGGGTGAGGTAGAGGCGCAGCGAACGCAGAGCCTGCATCCACCCCGACGTGAACGACTCGATGGCCTGGTCCCACGCATCGCCTTCGCCGAAACCGCTCATCACGACACGGACGACGCACGTGCCGCCACTGCGCGCCTCGACGAGAAACTCGGTCGCCGTGAGTTGCTGGCTACTGTCGTCTGTCGGCGCGAACTCTTCTTCATACGCGAACCGGTGCGGCGGGTCGTACGTGGTGATGGTGCCGGACGATGACATAGCGGCTTCGTGGTGATGGACGACCGAGCCGCCAACGTGTTCGTCGACCTCGGCGGGCATGAACCATGCGGTGATGCCCGGGCCGGTGGCGATCGCTTCCCAGGCCTGTTCCGGGGTTACCGGAAGTTCGACCTCGACCTCGATCCGGCGTTGATCGGTCATGGTTGCTGCTCCTTCGGGGTCGGGTGTGCGGCGACGATCAGCCGGAAGGGACGTCCGTCGGGACGGTGGTACTTGGCGGCCAGCCGCGTAATCGTCCTGGTGAGCTCGTCGGCGAACTGCGCCTGGTCGTCCGCCGAGGCGAAACCGATCTCGGTGTCGACTGCCAGCGTGGCCAGCCGGCGGTTCTCCGCCTCGGCAGTGCGCATCAGCCGCCCGACCTCGCGAACCGCGCGTGCGGCGAGCGCGACGAGATACCGCGCCGAGAGCCGGTCCGCCATGCGCGCGGGGTCCGGCGCGTTCTCGCGCATGGCCGCCGGCGACACGACATACGAGGCGGCGCTGGCGACGAGCAGTCGCTCGATTAGGCCACCGTGCCTGCGTTCTCCGGCGACCGTGGCCAGGCCGCAGTCTTCTAGCGCGCGCAGGTGGTAGTTGACCTTCTGCCTGGGCAGGCCGAAGCGCTGCGCCAGGCCGGCCGCCGAGGCGGGCTCGCGCAACGCGGCGAGGATCCGCCCCCGCAACGGATCCAGCGCGACAGTTGCGGTGGCGGCCTCCTCGATGACGTCCACGTCCAGCATGGGCACCACGGTCGCATTGACAAAAATATTTGTCAAGACTCCCAAGGGGAGCGTGCCGCGATCAACGGAGGATCCGTCCCGGCTACCCGGGACGGATCCTCCGTTGATTAACTGGGTGCTACCCGCTACTGGACGGGCGAATTGATCCGAAGTGGAATGTTGTAGTACTTGTCGGGGTCGACATCGTTGATCGCGCCGGTCGAGTAGGCATCGAGGATGCCGGACAGACCGACCTCGACCTGCTTCGCGCGCATGCCCACCTGCTTCGGACCGAGTTGCTGGGTCTGGCCACCGGTCTCGAAACGGATGACCGCGCTACCCCGCAGCGCGAAGGATCCGAGCGCCGTGCCGGGGATGTTGGTGCTCGGCGGCTGCGGATAGGCGGTCACCTTCCCGTATGGCGAGTTCCCACGCCCCTGCAGGGCTTCGTAGACCGCCACGCTCAGCCGGCGCGAAGCCTCGTCGTTGAACCTCGGCCAGTCGCCGTGAGCCGTCGAGTCGGTGATGAACCGTCCGGAGATCGACAGCGGGGAGTAGAAGTTGCTGTCGGGGTTGTCGAGGAGGGTGCCCGTGGCAGGCAAGCCTGCCCTGATTCGCTGACCGTCGAACTGGGAGATCATCGCCGACGGAATGGAGATGTCACCGCCGGCGCCGGCGCCATGGACACTAGGGCGGCTGCTACGAGCGTCAGCATGGCCGCGAGGATGATGGCTAGCCGGATGGGATGGGCGCGGGAAGCGAACTTCGGTCTCTCATGACCTCTCCCGTCGAGAGTTGGGATTGTGTCGACAACATAGGCAGTCCGGACGTGGGCAGGCCATGGACAGATGACCAGCGCTAGTGCGACAGATGACGGACGACGTCGCCTGAGAGCGCATGCAGGGAGTGCTTCGCGGGTCGACTAGCCTGGCCTGGTGACCGAGATCGAGATCGGCCGAGGCAAGCGCGGCCGCACGGCGTACGGCTTCGCAGACGTGGCGATCGTGCCGAGCCGGCGAACACGTGACCCTGAAGAGGTGTCGACGCATTGGCAGATCGACGCATACCGGTTCGACATGCCGCTCGTCGCAGCGCCGATGGATTCGGTCATGTCGCCGGCGACGGCCATCAAGCTGGGCAAGATGGGCGGTCTCGGGGTGCTCGACCTCGAGGGCCTGTGGACGCGCTACGAGAACCCCGAGCCGATGCTCGAGGAGATCTCCCAGCTTGAGGAGCACGAGACCACCCGCCGAATGCAGGAGATCTACGCCGAACCGGTGCGCGACGAACTGATCGCTGCGCGGCTGGCGGAGATCCGCGACGGTGGCGTCACGGTCGCGGGTGCGCTGTCGCCGCCCCGGGTCAAGAAGCACTACCACGCGGTCATCGAGGCCGGCGTCGACCTGTTCGTCATCCGCGGCACCACGGTCTCCGCAGAGCACGTGTCGGGACGGGCCGAGCCGCTGAACCTCAAGCAGTTCATCTACGAGCTGGATGTACCGGTGATCGTCGGCGGGTGTGCGACGTACCAGGCGGCGCTGCACCTCATGCGCACCGGCGCCGCCGGCGTCCTCGTCGGCTTCGGCGGGGGAGCGGCGCACACGACCCGCACTGTGCTGGGGGTCGCCGTGCCGATGGCGAGCGCGGTGGCCGACGTGGCCGCGGCCCGGCGTGACTACCTCGACGAGTCGGGCGGCCGCTACGTG
>JASLBX010000264.1 GCA_030146385.1 Jiangellaceae bacterium
GTCTCGACCGAGTCGGCGATCACCTCGCGGGAGACCAGCGAGGCGCGCATCCCCTCGTGGCCCATGGAGATGCCGTCCGACACCGAGATCGTCGCGAACTCCAGCGGGTAGCCGCCGGCCGCGTGCACGCCCTCCTTGGCGGCCTTGGCCAGCCGGTCGAGGGACAGGTTGCACGGAGTGATCTCGTTCCAGGACGAGCCGACGCCGATCTGCGGCTTCTCCCAGTCGTTGTCGGTCATGCCGACGGCGCGGAGCATTCCTCGTGCCGCGGCTCGCTCTAGTCCGTCAGTGACGGCACGAGAGTGTGGCTTGATATCCGGCTTGCCATCGTCGGTGCGTGCGGTCATAGCGTCACACGCTAAACCTCGTGTCAATTAGGTGAGACGCGACGTCCATGATCTGGGACCAACTCGGCGGCACAGGGCAATCAGCCGCCGGACACCGCCGCGATGACATGTACCTCCGCGCCATCTGCCAACGGCGCGGCCTGGCCACCGAGATCGCGGACGTTCACGTCGCCGACGAAGACGTTCACGTGGGAACGCAGCACTCCCCTCTCGTCGCGGATGCGGCGCTCGATCGCCGGCCAGCCGCCGGCCATGGCGTCGAGCAGACCGCGGACCGTCGCCGGCTCGGCAACTTCGACTTCGAGCGCCCGCTCCCCGTGCGCCAGCTCGCGCAACGCGCCCGGCAGCCGGACCGTCACCTTCATGGCAGCTCGGTCGCTCGTAAACACAGGACGTCGGGCAGGTGAGAGGCCACCTCGACCCACGAGTCGCCACCGTTGGGGCTGGCGAACACCGAGCCGTCCCGGCCCCCCAGGTACAGGCCCGGCGCGTCCGCGATTCCATCTGATGCGAACGCGTCGCGCATGATGGCGGCGAAGTAGTTCTCAGGCAGGCCGTTGGACGTACGAGTCCACGACCGTCCCCCATCGGTCGTCCGCCACACCTGGAGCTCGTTGTCGGGCGGGAACCGGTGTCCGTCTGCCACAAGCGGCACAAACCAGGCGGTATTGGGCTCCGCCGGGTGCGCCACGACGGGGAATCCGAAATCACTCGGCAGCCCGTCGGCGATGGACGTCCAGCTCTTGCCGCCGTCGTCGGACCGGTACACGCCGTGGTGGTTCTGCGCGAACAGCCGCTCTGGCTCGACCGGGTCGCGGGCGACCTTGTGCACGCACTGGCCGTACTCGGGCCAGGGGTCGGGCATGAAGTACGCCTTGATGCCGGTATTGGACGGATTCCACGACTCGCCGCCGTCCTCGGTGACGTACACCCCGCCCGTCGACATCGCCACGAGGACCCGAGCCTCGTCGACCGGGTGGGGCAAGACGGTATGGATGGCCTGCCCGCCGCCGCCTGGCTCCCAGGTGGGCCGGTGCGGATGGTCCCACAACCCGCGGACCAGCGAGAACGTCTCCCCTCCGTCGGTCGAGCGCCACAACGCCGACGGCTCGGAGCCAGCCCAGACGACGCCCGGTCGCTCGGCGGTATCGGGCCGCAGCTGCCAGATGGCGGCCACCGCGGCGTCCTCTCCCTCCGGGAACTTCACAGCCCCTGCCTCGGGCTCGGACCAGGTCGCCCCGAGATCGTCCGAATGCAGCACGCCCGGACCCCAGTGCCAGCTCTTGGTGCCGGCGAGCACGCGCGTGCGACCACCGCGGGTGTCGATCGCGCACGACGGCACCTCCTGCATCAAGAAGTGCGGGCCGTCGACCTGCCATGACCTCCGGTCGTCGCTGCGGGCGAGCCACAGCCCCTTACGCGTGCCGATCGCGAGAAGAACTGTCATGGCGGCAGTGTGCACGTCGCCACCGACAATCGCGAGAGCCCATCCCGTGATCATGTGGGTTTGCTGGGCTACGACCCCATCAGACCCACATGATCACTGACTTGACGGGGTTAGAAGTAGTCGAGCATGAAGGCGTTGCCCGCGAAAGCGGCGTCCAGCCGGCCGTCCAGGCTCTCATCGCCGCCGGCGGCCAGGCCGGCTCGCCGCAAAATCCCGACCCGCGTCCCGGCGAACAACGCAGCCAGCCCGTTGGCGATCAACTCGAGCCCGCCGCCGCTACCCGGGAACAGCTGTCCCCGGCCGTCCTTGACCTGCACCAGCCAGTCACCGGAGTTTCCGGGAAGCAGGGAGTCGGTGACGGTCACGGGCACCTCGACGTCCACACCCTGCGGGAATCCGCGCGCCGCGACCGCCGCAGGCGCGTCCACCAGCCGGAGCATCCACCAGCGATCCTTATCCGCCGTCACGGCCAGGTCGCGGGTGAGCATGGGCACAGGGTCGTCAGGCGGGACACAGGCCCGAATCGTCCGCACCACCGATGATCCCGATCCCACCAGCGCCCACAGCGAGCGGACGGTCTGCTCGGAACCACCGATGATTACGTCTATGGCGAGCGTGTCCGATCCGTCCCACCTGTACGCCAGGAAGCCGTCGTCGGCGAGGTAGGCAAAAGTCTCGTCCTCACCGAGCCACTCAGCCTGGTCGTGAGCCGGCCACTCGATCGGCCCGCAGTCCCGGTGTCGCGAATGCAGTCGCGCGACGGTCGCCATGACCTCGTCCACGTCGTCCGGTCCGACCCGCTGCACGGGCACCGGCGGCCCAGCCGCGATCGTCCGTACAGCTTCTCCAGGCACGGAAACGAAGTGCTGCCGCCCGGCCAGCTCCCAGCCGACGACACGGTACGGCGGGACGGTGGCTGGATAGAGCGTCGATACCGGATAGCCGTGCTCGGCGGCGCGCACGAGGACGTGGACCATCAGCTCGCGGCCGACGCCCCGCCCGCGGTACTCCGGCGCCACGACCACACCACCGATGCCGGCCATCGGCATCGCCTCGCCGTGCCACCACTGCCGGAACGCGGTGATCCGCGCCGTCGCCACCAACAGCTCACCGTCATACGCCCCGAGCAGCCGTCCCTCACCGATCGCCCGCCCTTGCATGGCCCGCCACTGCTCAGCCGACGAGGCCGACAGCGGCCCGAACGAACGCGTTCGAACATCCAGCGCAGCGTCAAGGTCATCGACGGCACAGTCCCGGATCTCCACACCCGCGACTTTAGGTCGCCCGTCGACCAGCCCGCACCCGGGTTACCCCAACCACCCGCGTTGATCAGGGCGTTGCGAG
>JASLBX010000283.1 GCA_030146385.1 Jiangellaceae bacterium
GACGATCATCGCGATGTCGTAGTCGGGCAGCCGCGGCTTTATGGCCCGCTCGAGCGCCTGTTCGCGGGCCACTTCGGTGACCAGCTGCAACTCGGCGGCGGACAGGTTGATGTGGCTGGGCATCAAGTCCAGGCCAGGGATCGCCGACTCGACCACCAGCTCGGCCGGGTCGACTCCGCCGTCCATGATCAGGCTGTAGATGGACCTGTCCTCGAAGTCTAAGCCACGGAACCCGAGCCCGTCGGTGAGCGCCGCCTGCGGGTCGAAGTCGATCAGCAGTACTTTGCGCCCGTAGTCGGCCAGTGCCGCGCCAAGGTTGATCGCGGTCGTGGTCTTGCCGACGCCCCCCTTCTGGTTGCACAGCGCGACGACGCGCGCCGGGCCATGCTGTTCGACCGGCGGCGGCTGTGGAAACTTACGCTTCTGACGCAGCGTCGGGCCGAGATCCGGCTCGCCCACGTCGGCCTGGTCGGACGTACCGACCGACGGAACAAGGGCCTCCGTAGTCTGGGTGTTCACCAGCCGTCAGAGCTCCTCGGCGACATATGGACTCCTTGCGCCGCGAGCCTACCCTGCCTCCCACCGTCCTCGTGGATGCCGCGCCCAACACACGCGTCGATCAGGCAAGTCGGGTTCGACACACCGAATGGTCCGGAATATGGCCTGTCGCCAATGCCGGCCGCGACCGGCGTCGAACCCGACTTGCATGATCAACGCGCAGGCGGGGTCGGTGGCAGGCCGAACAGGGGGAAGAGCCGCTCGGTGTCGAGGAAGGAGTTGACACCGACGATGCGGCCTCCCGAGATCTCCAGCACCAGCAGCGCCCATGGCTCGTGCTCGCCGTTCGGGCCGCTGGGCCGGTACTGGCCGAACGCGGGAGTGCCGTTGGCCGCCGTCGGAATGAGTAGCGAGCCGCGGCACCCGTTGCCCGTCCCGAGCATCCAGGCCCCGATCTGCTCTGGCCCGCGAAGCCACAGGCTCAGCGGCGGCATCGACAGCGTCGCGTCCTCGTGCAGTAGCTCGGCCAGCGCGTCCATGTCGTAGCGCTCGAACGCGTCCATGTACCGAGCGAGCAGGTCACGCTGTTCGGCATTGAGTGGACGGATCGGGTCGGTATCGGCGACCTGGGCCGCAGCCATCGTCGCGCGAGCACGCTGCAGTGCGCTGTTGACCGAAGCGACCGAGGTGTCGAGCAGGTCGGCGACCTCAGCCGCCGACCAGGCCAGGACCTCGCGCAGAATCAGAACCGCCCGCTGCTTCGGTGGCAGGTGCTGCAGGGCGGAGACGAAGGCTAGCCGGACGGTGTCGCGGGCTACTGCCACATCGGACGGATCGCCGCCCGGCAGGACGTGGCTGTCGGGTACAGGCTCGATCCACGTCGATTCGGGCAACGGCGCGGGAACGACGGCGTCGGCCGTCGACGCGGGCCCCAGGTCCATCGGACGGGCACGCCGCTGGCTGCTGCCCAGCATGTCAAGGCAGACGTTGGTGGCGATGCGGTACAGCCACGAGCGCAACGACGCGCGCCCCTCGAACCGCTCGTGGCCACGCCACGCCCTGACCATGCTCTCCTGGACGGCGTCCTCGGCCTCGAACGCCGAACCGAGCATGCGATAGCAGTACGCGATCAGCTCGGTGCGGTGCTCACCGAGCTGCGACTCGACGCCCGCCGGCGCCGCGACTTCTCCAGCCACCGTGTCACCCTCTCGCTTTGTCGACCGCCTCCGGCGAGCTTAGTACGAGCCTCTGACAGCCGCCGATGCGCTGGAGGCGGCGCTCCAACCGATCGCCGTCAGCGAGCTCGCGGGTGGGCTGCCGCGTACACCTCCCGCAGCTGGTCAACCGTCACCAGCGTGTACACCTGAGTGGTCGTTACCGACGCGTGCCCGAGCAGCTCCTGGACGACCCGCACATCCGCGCCGCCGTCGAGCAGGTGCGTGGCGAATGAGTGGCGCAGCGTGTGCGGGGACACCGGAGTAGACAACCCGGCGCGCGCCGCCACCGTCCGTAACACCGTCCAGGCGCTCTGCCGCGACAGCCTGCCCCCGCGGGCATTGAGAAAGAGCGCCGGTGTCCCCCGCCCTGCGGCGGCCAAGCCCGGCCGAGCCCGCACGAGGTACGCCGACAGCGCCTCCAGCGCGTACGAGCCGACGGGTACGACCCGCTCCTTGGCTCCCTTTCCGCGCAGCAGCACCGTACCGGCGGCCTCGTCGACGTCATCCCGGTCCAGCCCGACGGCCTCGGAGATGCGTGCTCCGGTCGCGTACAGCATCTCGAGCAAGGCACGGTCACGCAGCCCGAGCGGCGATCCCTCACCACCGGCGGCAGCCAGCAAGCGCTCCACGTCACCCAGCGGGATCGCCTTGGGCAGTTTGCGGGGCGGCGTCGGAGGCCGGACGGTCACGGCGGCGTCGGCGTCGACCAAGCCCTCCCGGGCCAGGAACCGGTGCAACCCGCGGACCGCCACCACGGTGCGCGCCGCGGAGCTCGCACTCAACGCCGGGTGATCCTCGTCCCCTTCCCTCAAGCTGCGCAGGAACGCCGAGACGTGCTTCTCGGTGATGTCGGCGGGGTCGCTCACCCCTTCAGCGGTAAGAAACACCGCGTATCGCCGCAGATCCCGCCGATAGGACGCGAGGGTGTTCGCCGCCAAGCCACGCTCGACCGCCAGGTGATCCAGATATCCACGGACCGCCCGGTCCAGCGGCGACTCGGCGGCGCTCACGCCTACTTGAGCACCTCGTCCAGACTGATCGAAGCCATGTCGTGGGCTTCTGCCACCGGCCCGTACGTGATGTGGCCGTCGTGAGTGTTCAGGCCGAGCGCGAGCGCGGGATCGCGTCGGAGCGCCTCGCGCCAGCCGAAGTTGGCCAGTTCGACCGTGTACGGCAACGTCACGTTCGTCAGCGCATACGTCGAGGTGTGCGGGACGGCTCCGGGCATGTTCGTCACGCAGTAGAACAACGAGTCGTGCACCTGGTAGGTCGGGTTCGCGTGGGTCGTCGGCCGCGAGTCCTCGAAGCAGCCGCC
>JASLBX010000288.1 GCA_030146385.1 Jiangellaceae bacterium
GGTGGCCGCGACCGCCTCCGATGTCCGCAACGGTTCCATGACTTCCGAAATCGTGGGCGTCGAGCAGGCAGGCTCGATCGGCGTGCGACCTTGCCTCCATGGCGCGATCGAACACGTGGCGCTCGTCGAGGCGTCGCACGGCGGGAGCCGGCAACGTCGGACGTCGCCCCGATCGCCGTCCATTCGCCGGGAACGCTGCCCGCCTCCTCGATGTGATCACCGTACCGATCGGTGGTGACTCCCTCGTCCGTGGTACCCGCAGTGACTTGCTTGTTCCTCACTGCGGGCACCACGAGCGCCAACGCGCGGTGATAGCGGTCACGGGGGCAGGACGCTCGCCGGGTCGCGGGCCTGGCCGCCGACGCGCACTTCGAAGTGCAGGTGCGGCCCGGTCGCGTTGCCGGTGGCTCCCACCGCACCGACCTGGTGACCGGTACCGACCTCGTCATCCACCGAGACGCTGATGGTGCTCAGGTGCGCGTAGTATGTGGCGACTGCGCCGTGGTCGATGACGACGAGGTTGCCGTACGGCCCGGTGTATCCGGCCTGGACGATTCGGCCACCCGAGGCGGCGATGACCGGCGTGCCTACCGGCGCGGCGAAGTCGAGCCCCGTGTGCGTGCCGGAAGCCCAGTGCGCACCGGTCTCACCGAATCGCGCCGTCAGCCGGTAGGCGCCCGCGACTGGCACGAGCCATTCCCCGGCCGGCAACACACCGACCCGCACCGGCGGCACTCCGGCTCTGGCCCGCCGTACCGGATCAGCCAGCCAGCGCAGCGGCCCGGTGATCGTCGTGGATGCGGCGACCTCCACTTCCGCGCCGTCGAGGACGCATTGCCGGAGTTCAGCGCCGTTGGCGCGGCTCACCCGCTCGGCGGCCTGGCATGGTGCCTCGCCGGGCACACCGGACAACTCCTCAGCGGCGGCGAGGGCCGCAAGGTCGGCCGCCGCCGCGGCACGCTGGCGGGCAGCGAGCCCCGAGCCCACGGTGGCCGCCACGAGCAACGCGACCACGACCATCATGATTGCCGCCAGCATGAGAACCGAGCCGGCACCGCGTTCGCGCCGGATCATGACGACTCCTCGACCGCGATGGACTCCGCACTCACCGTCGGCGCGGGTAGCCGATCAGCAAATGGGACTGGTGCCCTGACCGTCACCGCCACTTCGACGACGACCAGGCCGTCCCGCTCCGTGACTTCGACCACCGCCCCGTCCGGTGCCACGACCTCGGCGACCTGGCGCACGATCACCGGGTCGTCGCCCCGGGCCACGGCACGGGCCGCCTCACGAGCAGCGTCTGCGCAACGCAACTGCATCAGACCGAGGGACAGCGTCCACACGGCCGCGATGACCACCAGGACGAGAGCCGGCAAGGCAGCGGCGATCTCTGCGGTGACCGCACCTCCGTCGGCGGCGCTGCGTCCGGTCGCCGACTCGGCGGAGCTCACGCCCCGACCAGCCGGAGACCCGCGCGCCGCGCGCCGGCGGGGAATTCCCCGCCGGCGCAGCCTCATCACTCTCATCCGAGAATTCCGAAGGCCTTGCGGGCCAGGTCGGTCAGGAACCCGAGGATGCTGTCGTTCTCAACGAGCTTGTAGAGAACTCCAGCGATGCCACAGGCCGCGACGGTGCCGACGGCGTACTCGGCGGTTGCCATTCCGCGCTCGCTCGTCCGGCGCAGCGAGGCAACGATCTTGGACATGGAACCTCCTCACCCGGCGGTCCGGCCGGTGCGGGGAGCCGCGCATTGCGGCGCCACATCCAGGCTGTTGGCTCGCCGAGGCGGGTTCGGAGATCGTTTTGAATCTGTGGAAACCACACCCTGACTACGCCTGGGTGTGGATAACCGGATGCTTACGGCAGCAACGGCATGCCGAGAGTCGCGACCAGCGGGACGATGCCGACGAGGATGAAGGCGGGCAGGAAGCAGAGCCCCAGCGGCGCGGCCGCCCTGGCCCCGACAGACCGGGCCCTGGCCTCCGCGGCCCACCGAGCGGCGTCTCTGGCGTCGCGCGCCGCCCGCTCAAGGGCGCCGACGGGTGACGTCCCCCGGGCGGCCGATCGGAGCATGGCGCGGCCGAGGGAACGTGCGGCTGGATCAGCCAGCAATCCGGCCCACGCGCTCGGCGGGTCCGCTCCCATTCGGGTGGCCGCAGCGGCGGCCTTCAGCTCTTCGCCCAGCGGCCCTCCGATCGCCTCTCCAACCGCCTCCGCCGCCCGATCGGGAGGTGCGCCGGCTGCTACCGCCGCCGCCAGGAGTTCGGCCGCGAGCGGAACCGCCGCTGCCACGTGCTGCCGCCGCCGGAGGACCGCGGCCGGTTCCAGCCGGCCAAGGCCGATCCAGGCGGTAACGCCGACCGCGAGCCCGGCGAACCAGCCACCCGCACCGCCCACGACGGCCGCTCCGGCGACCGCGGACAGGCACGCGGCGACCGCCCGCCGGCCGGCTGAGACGCCGTGCCCGGGGGCTCGGGATAGCCGCAGCCCGCTCCACGCCGCGCGGCGGCCTGGAGTGATGCTCCTCAGCCGCGCCACACCGGGCCGTGGGGCCAGCGCCAGAGTGCCCGCCACGGCCGCAAACAGCGCGGCAGCCACGCTCAGCGCTCCCATACCGACCTCGTCGCAGATCGAGCCAGCCGGTCGACCCACCACAGGCCGGCCGCCACGAACAGGAGTGCGCCGATGAGGCATCCGAGGCCGATAGGAGTGCTGACGAGGAACGACAGAGCCGCGCCGTCGCCACCGGACAACAGCAGCAGCGTGCCGAACGGGAGCACCGCGAGCAGCCGGGCCGTGGCGCGGGCAGTCGCGAGCTGACTGTGGGCTTCGCGGCGGACGGCGGTCTCGGCGCGGAGCGCGTCGGCGACGGCGATCACCGTGCGGGACAGAGCCGCGCCGGTGCGGTCGGTTACGTCCCACCCCGCGGCGACGGCTCGCAACGACCCTGCGCCGGGTGTCGCCGCTGTGGCACGCAACGCTCCGGCCACGTCTCCGCCGACCGCCGCTGCGGCAGCGCCCGGTTTGAACAGCTCGGGCCAGTCCTCCGCCACGGCGGCGAGAGCGCGGGTCACGGGCACGCCGACCTGCAACTCCGCGCCCAGCGCCACGCATGCTTCAACCACGTCCGCTTCGCGCCGGGAAGCCGGCGAACGCCCCCGCAGCCGGGTCGAAAGTGCACCGCGCCAACGATGTCGCTTGCCACGCAAGGGCAACAACCTCGGGCAGTTACGGCAGCCTGCCTGCACCAAGCTTCCAGAGTGCGGGGACTTACGCGCGCCGAGCTTCCACGATGTCGCAGTGGCAGCAACATGGAACCTTGGTGCGAGGTCCTGACAGCACCGTGGAAGCGCGGTGCGGGAGGCTGGCGTCAGCCGAGCTTTGAGGACGTTCGGCCGTCCTCCGGCCAGCAGCGCCGCGGCCAGCCCAGCCAGCGCTACCGCAACCAAGGTAATCATCGTCACTCCCGGGTGGAGGCCGCGGGCAACGAGTCGACTCCGACGATCGCCAGGCCGGTCACCGGTCGGTCCGTTCGCGCAGCCGGTCGGCACCTGCCGCTTTGGCGAAGTCGCCACAAGCTGGACTTCGCACGGCGGGCACCACGATGACCGAACCGTCGGCTGCCCGCTCGACGACTCCGATCTCGGCGATTCGACGGCAGCCGGACCGATCCCTCGCCAGGTGGACGACCGCATCGAGCCCGGCCGCCACCTGGGCGTGCACGGCGGCCCTGCCCAAGCCGGCGGCCACGCCGAGAGCCTCGAGCCGGGCAGGCACGTCCGCCGCAGAGTTGGCGTGCAGGGTGCCGCACCCACCCTCGTGGCCGGTGTTCAGTGCGCTGAGCAGA
>JASLBX010000311.1 GCA_030146385.1 Jiangellaceae bacterium
GTACGCCGGCGGCGAATCATCCTTGAAGGATGATTCGGTCTAGATAGCCACACCAGATCCGTGCGCCGGAGCGGTAGAACCGGGCACCCCAAGCCACCTCGCGACCGTGGACGGCTTCGGTCACTTAGCCGTTAGTCGTCCCGGCTGCCCATGGTCAAATTGACGGCGACTCCCGTCATTCCGCTGGCTTTGTCGGACGCCATAAGGCCGCCAAGTTTGCCGTTTCTTCGAGCGTCACGAGCCGTCGCGGGCCTTCTTCACCGGTCCGGTCGCCTGCGGTTCGCTCGGTGGCCGTCGTCCCGCTGGTCCAGACGCTCGGTTCTCACCCGAAGCGATCGGCAACGGCGTTGACAAGCTGCGCCAGCACGCCGTCGATTCTGCCCACGATCCCCGGGCGGCCCGGCTGCCGGCTTCCGATCCCCGCTTGCTCCACCAACCGCCGCAGACCGTCCGCGTACCCAGTCACCGAGAAGGCCACGCCGCGCACGTCGGCCGGAAAGCCTTTCCGCCACCTCCAGTACTCGGTGACGATCTGGGCTTGGCCCTCCTTCCGGAAATCGGAAAGCCGCTCGGCGGCTCGAACCCCCGCGGGACCACCGAAGTCGTAGGGGTCGCGGCCCAGAAGACGGCGACCAACTTGGTCAACCAAGCCGCCGACAAGCTGGGCCTGGCCGACCTGGTGCTGCCAGACATGCGCCAGCTCGTGAATGAGGGTGCTCTCCCGGGGAAGCTCCTCAGCGGTCTCGGGGCGCTTGAACCGAATTACGTTGTTGCAGGTCCAGGCTGTCCCGGCGGGTCCGAGGACCATGCGGCTGGTCTTGACGCTGACCCTGGACAAATCGAGCGAGACACCGTAGAAGGAATGGGCGGCAGCCAGCCAGGCGTCCACCGGGCAGACGGCCACCGGGAATTCCACCCGGGCGTTCCCCCGATGCGCAGCCACCGTGAAGCTGCCCCCAGCCCGGAAGACGGTGCTAAACCGCAGGCCCAACCCGGTGGCGGGCTCCCCACCTCCCGACCAGGTGACTGCGTCGTCCCCGGGACCGCCGAACACCTCAAAGACGAGTTCCTCCCCGGCCAAGCCGGCGGCCCGGCCCATCCTTCTCGCCAACCCCACCTGTTGAGCAGTTGATCTGCCCTCCGGACCGAGATCGGGCTGAGGACTTACGTGGGCGCTCATGGCGGCGTACTCCCCTCAATGCGGCGGCCGAACCGGCGCATTCGAAGCCGGCTTGCGAGGAGCAGCCAATTACTGGGCGACCAGCCGCTCGTGCTGCTGCCAGCCCAAGCCTGATGACCAACGGAGCCTCACCATGCTCGTTCTGATACGCGGCGGACTCCGGTTCTTGTCCAACCGCCTGATTGACGACGCGCTGCGGGACCCGACCACCGGCATCGGCAAGCCCGAGCCGCTGCGCCACCTGCTGGCAGGCGCGTGGTCCCGGCGCATCAGCGAGGAACACCGCCTCGTGTATCTAGTCGACCGCGACTACTTCGTCATCCTTCAAGCCCGCTTCCACTAACAAATAAGGCGTCCTCGTCTGCAAAGACAGGGAGGTTCCCTCGTAAATGTCCGCACTGCCGCCGAGGGCGAGGTCCTGCCGATGTGCGGAGGCACACAGGATGCACGCCCAGGCATCTGGGGTTACCGGGCCCGCGCACGATGCGTCACACTTGGGCCGTGTCGGATCGGACACCCGCGTTCGCTCGCGATGCTGCGACTGCTGCCTATTACGAGCAGCGCGCCGAGGAGTACGACGAGTGGTACCTGTCGCAGGGTCGCTTCGCGTCGCTCAACCCGCCCGCATGGCAGCTGGAGGTTTCGCGCCTGGTGGACCTGGTGGGCGGGTTGCCAACAGTGCGAACTCTCGACGTCGCCTGTGGCACCGGATTCTTAACGCGTCATCTTCGTGGGGTCACTGTCGGGCTGGACCGGAGCCCTGCGATGGTTGCTCTAGCCCAAACACGACTGCCCGCAGGCGTGGCCATCGTTGGTGACGCCCTTGACCTCCCGTTTGCCGACGGAGCCTTCGACCGCGTGCTAACGGGCCATTTCTACGGCCACCTATCACCCGACGAGCGGACGGTCTTCCTTGCCGAGGCGCGGCGCGTGGCCGGTGAACTGGTCGTCATCGACACGGCCCTCCGCCCCGGCGTCGAGGCCGAGCAGTGGCAGGAGCGGGTGCTCAACGACGGCTCTCGACACCGCATCTACAAGCGCTATCTGACCAGCGCACAGCTCGCCCAAGAACTAGGCGGCGAGGCGCTCCTCGAAGGGCGGAGCTTCGTCGCGGCCCGCGTGACGTGGTCACAC
Organism: Jiangellaceae bacterium; assembly: GCA_030146385.1. Taxonomy (GTDB): domain Bacteria; phylum Actinomycetota; class Actinomycetes; order Jiangellales; family Jiangellaceae; genus JASLBX01. The sequence goes on from JASLBX010000311.1 coordinate 2,315, forward strand.
CCGTCGTGACGCCAATCTGCTCAACGCACTGATCCGCCGCTCCCTTACAGCTCGGGTCTGTGGACGCACCCCGCTTCAAGCGGGCAGTCGGTCGATTCACACGGACATTCGTCGTACCTTCTTGGGGCACGGTGCGAGCGTGAGCCCGACCAAGCAGGTATCGACGACGCCCGTGCGGGGAGGATCGGTCCGTGGCCAAGCAGCGGGTCCAGGTGCCGGAATCGTTCCGAGCTTCTGGTCGGTGGCAGCGGGAGGGCGAGGCAGGCGCACGTTGGCTCCGCTCGCTGCCGGACTTGGTCGCAAGCCTGTGCATG
>JASLBX010000338.1 GCA_030146385.1 Jiangellaceae bacterium
AGGTAGAGCGGGATGATCAGCTCCAGCCGGAGCACCGCCGGCAGCTGTGCGCCGAGCGTCACTCCGACGCCGATGGCGATCAGCCACGCCACCCACAGCAGGAGCGCGCCGCCGAGGTAGTGCCGGTGGCCGGCAGCACGGTCGCCGTGCCGCTCGTAGCCGTCCATGCCGACGACGAACGACGGATCGATCAGGAGGTACGCGGCGGTCGCTCGCCACCAGCGGGGCGTGCCGCGCCACTGAGCCGCCATCGCAGCCGAGTAGAGGACGATCCGGAGATTTATGATCAACGCGGTTACCACGATGACGGCCGGTGCAGCGCCTGCGTGCAGCATCTCGATGGTCGCCACCTGCGCGCTGCCGGCGTAGATCGCCGGGCCGGTCAGCCAGCCGGCGAGCGCCGGGATGTCGGCCCGTGCCGCGCTCACGCCGATGACCAGTCCGAAGGGCACGACACCGGCCAGCCACGGGATCATGGCCCGAGCGCCGGCGGCGAGTTCGCCGCCGCCGGCACTGCGGACCAGAGTTGTCGATGTTGCCGACATCAGTAGCTCCCCGCAGCTGTCGCAGTTCGCGACGATTGGCTGGCGAGTAGCTTCAGCCGCCTGACATGACGGACGAAGCGCTGGTGCCACGGGTCGCGCGCCGCCAGCGCTGCGGCGCGGTGATCCCACAGCGCCGGGTCGAACTGCCGGCGCATCACTTCGAGCCCTTGCTCGACCGTCGCCAGCGCGAACAGCGATTCCATTACTCCCCCTCGTTCGGTGTTGCTGCGACAGTGCCGGGAAGTCCTTCCCGGAACCTTCCGCGAGGCCTTCCCGCGGTCGCACCATCGACTCTGCTCGCTGTGGCCGCTGCAGACTTGGAGTCGACGTGGAGACCATGTGGAGATCGCATGCACCCCACTTGTTCGCGGTTTACCAATGACCGTGCCAGGCAGGCGTGTGACGATGTGTGTGACGGGTCTGGGCGGCCGCAAACGGGCCTACGGTCTAGGTCGTTGCGGCAAGCAGGGCCGACAACGCGGGGTTGTCCACCTCGGCAACCAGCGCCCGTGCGATCTCGACGGCCCCGGCGTCGCCAAGGCGGATTCGTTGGATGGCTGCTCTGGCGCGTAGCTCACGCAGCTCATGTCGCGCACTGAACGCCTCTAGCTCGCGGACCCAGCGCGACGCTGCGGGTTCGCCGGCCTCGATCGCCGCGGTGTTTCGCGCTTCTTGTCCATAGGCGATGATCCACGCGTACGTATCGGGGAGTCGCCGGCACAAGCGGGGCGCTTCACCCAGCAGCTCCAGGCCTTGTCGCCGGTCTCCGCGGCGGATCGCCACGAGCCCCGCACCGCGCGCGGCAAGACTCTCCCAGCAGGGGTCACCGATCTGTCGTCCCAGCGCGTACGCGTTCTCGAACGCGGTCGTCGCACCGTCCAGATCACCCGTGCTCAGCTGCACCTCACCCAGCAGTGCTTCCGGGTACGGCCGGAACGAGAGCCAAGCATCCTCCTGGGTCAGGCGAAGCGACTTGGTCAAGGCGGTCGCGGCAGCGTCCCACTCTTCGCGTTGTATGAACAGCCGCCCGAGACTGGCCAGTGCGTACGCATGACAGCGCTTGTCTCCGACGTCGGACGCCGCCATGATCGCAGTGTCCAGATGATCGCGCGCGATGGCGTGCCTACCAAGGTCGGTGTGCGCCTTACCGGCGACGAGTTCGATCCAGGCGAGCTGAGCGTCGTCGTCATGGGCGAGATCCCGCGCCTTGTCCAGCCACCCGAGCGAACGCTGGTACTGGCCGCGCAGTAAGGCGATGTACCCGAGTTCGCGATGTGCGGTGGCGGCCAGCCTGGTATTGCCGGCCGCGACAGCGATATCCGCACCCTCCAGCAGGACGGCGGCTCCCTCCTCGTCCGTGCCCTTCGCCGCGTGGACAAGAGCGCTTCCCAGCGTGACGAGAGCTCGGCACAGCAGGCCACGGTCGCGGAGCGTCCGAGCGTCCCACGCCGCACGGCGAAGCGTGTCCAGTCCGGCGGCGAGCGCGCCTGCGCCGACCGCCGACTCGCCCGCTTCAATCCGTACGGTGACAGTCGTCCGGTCCACGGCGCCCTGCCCTCCGAGAGACGGGGTGCCCAACGCATCGCGAAGTGCCGGCCCGACATCGATGCCGAGCTCACGATGGAGTAGTTCTCTGCACGCCCTCGCCTGCTCGGTGGCCTTGTCGTTGGCTCCGGCGGCCCTGAGGGCGAGGATCAGCAGCATGTGGGCGTTCTCGTCCAATGGGTTCAGTTCGACGAGGCGCGTGGCGTCGGCGATTGCCGTATCAACGTCGCCGTGCGCAAGCCGGGCGCGGGCGGCGTCTTGCAGGACCGCCTCACTCGCGGCCAGCAGGTGACGACGCTCACCGTCGAGCCAGAACTGGAATGGCGGGCTCGATTCGAACGACATCCCGGCCAGAAGGGCAAGCCCGAGGCCGGGCACGTCCACGGCCTGGACCCAGGAGCCTCGCGTCACCAGGTGAGTGTCCACGGTGGACCCTGGCGGAAGTACGACCCGCACCGGATCACTGCCTACTTCCACCCCATCCCCGAGCGAACGTCGCAGCTGAGACAAATTCCACCGCAACGCGCCCATCGGATCCTCGGCATCGGTGAACAGCAGGTCGACGAGGCGCTCCCGCGGAACCGGCGCAGCAGCCGCCAGCAGGTAGGCCAGCAGCCCCCATGCCTTGCGTCCACGCACAGGCTGGGTCGGGCCCGCGTCGCGCTCGATACGTGGCCGGCCGAGCAGTTGAATCGTCAGCGCCATGCCCCGCCCCCAAGGTCGGCCCGATCGCTACGTCGAGAGTGCCACCGATGGGTCGAGAGTGCCACGTGGCGCAACATCTGACCAAGCACCCGAACGTGGCCGACCGCGGTTTCTACCAGGGCTTGGGCACCCTGTGGGTGCCGGTCGAGGACGGCGAAGAGCCGCCGCTGCGCCGAAGCCAGCTCTCTGACCCGGACGATCGGTGGCACGCCGATCGCGGGCACGGGAGGCGGTTCGCCGCTGACAGCCGCGGTGATGTCGTAGCAGGCTGCGGTGAGATCCGCGACCAGCCCGTTCGCCTGTCGCCAGCTCGTTTCGTCGCCGAGGTCAAGCTCAGCGACGATCGCGGCCGCCTCGAGATGAGCTGCTTGGAGGTCGGCGCAGACGTCTCTCGTGCGCTCTTGGACGCCGACCCGTTCGATGGTTGTGGTGGTCATCTGTTCCTCCGTGTTCGCTGGATTTCCAGTGACCGTGACAGGCGGGCGTGTGACGACGTGTGTGACAGTCGAGGCTCATGTGGGTCGGCCTGCACACCACATCGGGTGCGACACTTCTGGTGAGCGCGCAACGTTCCGGGTGACCACTCGGCGTGGGGGTGTAATGGTCTTCCTATTCGGCGACTGCGAACTGGACCTGTCCCGGTTCGAGCTGCGGCGCGCTGGCGCGGTACAGCCGGTCGAGCCTCAGGTGTTCGACGTGCTCGCCGTGCTGCTCCGCGAGCGGCACCGGGTCGTGACCAAGGAAGAGTTGCTGGACACCGTGTGGGGCAACCGCTTCGTCAGCGAGTCCACGCTGACCAGCCGGCTCAAGGCGGCCAGGCGCGCGATCGGCGACGACGGCCAGGCGCAGCGGCTCATCCGCACTGTGCACGGCCGCGGCTACCAGTTCGTGGGACAGGTAGCCGAGTCCGAGACCGAACAGCCGGCGCCGGCGACTGCCGGTCCCCCGCCTCAGCAGATCAAGTTCTGCATGGTCGACGACGGCGTCCGTCTCGCGTACGCGACGATGGGCAGCGGGCGGCCGCTGGTGAAGGTCGCGAACTGGCTGAGCCA
>JASLBX010000405.1 GCA_030146385.1 Jiangellaceae bacterium
CGACAAGGAATGGTTCTAGGGGTGACGTTGGTGGTGTCCCAGCACCACCAACGTCACCTCGATCAACGGCCGAGCGCGGCGCTGGCCGCGGCCTTGACGGCGGCGACGGCCTCGCTCGGCAGCGGTCCTCCGGTGTCGTCCACCAGGTAGAAGGCGTCCACCGCCTCGGCGCCCAGCGTTTCCACCACCGCAGACCTGATCACCACGCCGCCGCCGGCAATCGCAGCCGCCAGCCGGTACAACAGGCCCGGCTCGTCATGCGCCCGCACCTCAAGGACGGTCGCGTCGGCGGACACCTCGGGAATCACGGCGACGCTCGGCTCGGCATGCCGAAGCACCCGTCCGCGCCGCTCGGAGGCGCGCGTGGCCAGCCGTCCGGGCACGTCGGAGCGCCCATCCAGGGCCCGGAGGATCTCGTCGCGAAGGATGTCCTCCGCCGGGGGCGACCCGTACGCGGCAACGACCCGCCACACCAGCACTACCCGGTCGCCGACAGTCTCGATCGTGGCCGTGCGCACCTCGAGGCGATGCAGCACGAGGACGCCGGCCACCGTCGCGAGTACATTCGGACCGTCGGGCGCGGCCACCGTCACCCGGCACATGCCGTCAGCGGTGGGCGCGTCGATCCGGACGGCGATGCCGGGTCGCGCAGCGAGTTCCTCCTGCCATCGTTCCAAGCGCTCCGGCTTGGGAGGCGGGGCGCCGCCGAGCACTGTGCGCACCCGCGCAACCAGGTCGCCGACCAGCCGGGCCCGCATCGGCGACCAGGCCAGCGGGCCGGCGGCCGTGGCGTCCGCTTCGGTGAGCGCCGCCAGCAGGTCCAGGTTGTCTGCATCGCCGACGGCGTCGACCACAGCGGCGATCGTCGCCGGGTCGTCGGGATCGCGTCGGGTCGCCATCTCGGGCAGCAGCAGGTGGTGGCGCACCAGCAGCCCTACCGTGGCCGCGTCCTGCGGTGCCAGGCCCAGACGCCGGGCGAGATCAGCGGCAATCACCTCTCCCGTGTCACTGTGGTCGCCTGGCAAGCCCTTGCCCAAGTCGTGAAACAGGGCCGCAAGCAGCAACAGGTCCGGCCGGCTAACGCGGCGGGCCAGCCCGGCTGCGACCACGGCCGTCTCGATCAGGTGGCGGTCGACGGTGTGCCGGTGGATCGGCGTCCGGGTAGCCCGGTAGCGCACCCGCTCCCATTCGGGGATCCATCGGGTCACCAGGCCCGCGAACTCCAGCGCGTCCCACACCGGCAGCGCGCTTCGTCCCGCCCCGATCAGGGAGAGCAGGGCGTCTCTTGCGCTACCCGGCCACGGCTCGGGCAACGCAGGACACTGGGCCACCAGCCGCTCCACGGTGTGTGGCGCCAGGACCAGTCCGGCCTGTGCAGCCGCGGCCGCCGCACGGAGCGGCAGGACGGCATCGCGCTCGGGCCGCGCGTCCCGCGCTAGAACCGCCTCGCCGTCGTGCTCGACCACACCGTCGGCCAGCGGACGGCGTTCGGGCGGGCGCCGTCCCCCGCGCTGCCGGGCACGCAGTGTGCGCTCGACATCACGCCACATCACGTCCGCCGCATATGCGACCGCTCGGCCTGCCTCGGCGACCCGGCGCAGCAGCACGTCGGGGTCCAGCAGCCCGAGCCGGGTGGCGATCGTGCCGTGGTCTTCGAACAGCAGCCGATCGTGCCGGCGTCCCGTCGTCCGGTGGAGTGCGTCGCGGACGACGAGCAGCCACTCGCGCGCCTCCTCGACGGTCTTGGCATGCGGCCGGTCGGCGATCCAGGACGCCGCAACGGCTCGCAATGCCAACGTGTCCCGCAGCCCGCCGTACGCCTGCACCAGGTCCGGCTCGAGCAGGTGGGCCAACTCGCCGAACCGCTCGGCGCGGGCCCGGACCATGGCGGCCAGCTTCGGCAGCCGGCGCGACGCCTGGCGCCGCCAGTCGGCCAGCACCTCGGCCCGCAGCCGCTCCGTGACCGTCCGGTCACCCGCAACGTGCCGGGCGTCGATCAGGCTCAACGCCGCCTTGAGGTCTCCGGCGGCGACGTCCCGGGCTTCCGAGACGGTTCGCACGGCATGGTCGAGCGGCAGGCCGGCGTCCCACACCGGGTAAAAGATTCGGCTGGCGACGGCGGCCGGATCGCCGGCGTCGCCGTGGACCAGCAACACGTCCAGGTCGCTGCCCGGCAGCAGTTCCCGCCGTCCGTACCCGCCGACGGCGACGAGCGCGAAACCCGCGGATTCCTCGGCCGGCACAGCGGCGAAGAACCGCGTCAGCCATCCGTCCACCAGCTCGGAAAGGGCGACCCGGCGCTGGGTGGCGCTGAGCCGCTCGTCGGCGACCACTGCCTGCCGGAGGCTCAGGAAGCGGTCGCCGCGAGCTGCTGACGCCGAGGTCACAGGGCGTCTGCTCCAACCTCTCCGGTGCGAACCCGTACGACCGCGTCGACGGAGGTCACCCACACCTTCCCGTCGCCGATCTTTCCGGTCTGGGCCGCCTTGACGATCACATCGACCACATCATCGACGTCGGTGTCGTCGACCAGCACCTCGAGCCGGGTCTTCGGCACCAGGTCGACGGTGTACTCCGCGCCCCGGTAGACCTCGGTGTGGCCCTTCTGCCGGCCGTAGCCGCTGGCGTCGGTGACCGTCATGCCGTGCACGCCGAAGGTTTCCAGCGCGCTGCGGACCTCGTCCAGCTTGAACGGCTTGATCACTGCGGTGACAAGCTTCATGCCTGCACGCTCCTCTCCCTGGCAGCCTGGGACACCGCCGCGTGGCTGCTGCTCGGTCCGGCGGCCGGGGTGATCTCGTACGCGGCCTCAGCGTGCGAGGCCAGGTCGATGCCGCCGACCTCGGCGTCCTCGCTCACCCGGAAGCCGACCGTCCGGTGGATGATCAGGCCGAGGATGAACGCGACGGCGAACGAGTACAGCATCACGGCACCGGCCGCTACCGCCTGCCTACCCAGCAGCTCGACGCCGCCACCGTAGAACAGGCCACGCAGAGCGGCGTCCCCCGTGTAGGTCTCGTTGGCCAGGAAGCCGATCAGCAGCGTCCCGACCAAGCCGCCGACCAGGTGGACCGCCACGACGTCCAGCGAGTCGTCGTAGCCGAAGCGGTACTTCAGGCCGACGGCGAGCGCGCAGATGACGCCGGCGACCAATCCGATGACGATCGAGCCGATCGGGCTGACGAAGCCGGCCGCAGGCGTGATCGCCACGAGGCCGGCGATGGCTCCGGATGCCGCGCCGAGCGCGGTGGTCTTCTGGTCGCGCACGACGTCGACGAGCAGCCAGCCGAGGATCGCGGCGGCAGTGGCCGTCATGGTGGTGACCCACGCGGACGAGGCGATGCCGTCGGCGGCGTAGGCGGATCCGGCGTTGAATCCAAACCAGCCGAACCACAGCAGGCCCGCCCCGAGGAGGACGAACGGCAGGTTGTGCGGCTTCATCGGGTCGCGCCGCCAGCCCAGCCGGGGTCCGATCACGATGGCGAGTGCCAGAGCCGCGGCGCCGGCATTGATGTGAACCGCGGTTCCACCGGCGAAGTCGATCGCGCCAAACTCGCCGATCCAGCCGCCCTCGCCCCACACCCAGTGTGCGACCGGGAAGTAGACGATCGTCGCCCACAGGACGACGAAGATCGCCCAGCCGCGGAACGTCGCACGCTCGGCGATCGCACCCGCGATCAGAGCGACGGTGATGATCGCGAACACGGCCTGGAAGCCCACATCGGCGAACACGGGGATGGTGCCGGTCATGTCTTCGGGACCGATGTTGGTCAGCCCGGCGAGGCTGAAGCCACCGAACAGTCCGCCGATGCTTTCGTCATAGGCCATGCTGTAGCCGTAGAGCACCCACAGCACTGACACGATCGCCAGGGCGAGGAAGCACATCATCAGCATGTTGAGGACGGCCTTGGCACGCACCATGCCGCCGTAGAAGAACGCCAGACCTGGGGTCATGAGCAGGACGAGAGCCGCACTGGTCAGGATCCAGGCGGTATCGCCCGCGCTGAGCTCGGGCATACGTGACTCCCTTACGAGTCGAGTGGCCGGTCGGTAGCCCGGCGGCGACGTTGCCTGCCGGTTTCACCTGCTCCGGTCGGTCGCCTGGATCGTGTCGCTGCCGTGTTGCCGATGCCCGCGTCCGATGTTGCGGCAGCGTGACATGTCGGGCGGTTGTGTTACGCCCGCGTGAATTCCGGGTTGGAACGCCTCAGCCGAGCAGGCCGTCGACGAAATCCTCCGCGTCGAACGGGGCCAGGTCGTCCGGCCCTTCGCCGAGGCCCACGAGCTTGACCGGCACTCCGAGCTCACGCTGGACGGCGACTACGATGCCGCCCTTCGCGGTGCCGTCGAGCTTGGTGAGGGCGATTCCGGTGACGTCGACAACCTCACCGAACACGCGCGCCTGCGCCATGCCGTTCTGCCCGGTCGTCGCGTCCAGGACGAGAAGCACCTCGTCCACCGGTCCGTGCTTTTCGATGACCCGCTTGACCTTGCCGAGCTCGTCCATCAGCCCCGCCTTGGTTTGGAGGCGTCCGGCGGTGTCGATGAGGACGACGTCCGACTCCATCTCAATGCCGGTTCGCACCGTATCGAACGCGACGCTTGCCGGGTCGCCGTGCTCGGGGCCGCGCACCGTGGGAACGCCCACCCGGTCTCCCCAGGTGGTGAGCTGGTCGACGGCCGCCGCGCGGAACGTGTCGGCGGCGCCCAGGACGACGTCGCGGTCCTCGGCAACGAGAACCCGTGCCAGTTTGCCTACCGTGGTCGTCTTTCCCGTGCCGTTGACGCCGACGACGAGCACGACGGCCGGACGGTCCGGGTGCCGGTCGGTCTTGAGCGAGCGGTCCATGGTGGGGTCGACGAGCGCGATCAGCTCCTCGCGGAGAATCTCCCGGGCGGCCGTTGGGTCGGCGATGCCCTCGACACGGGCACGCGTGCGCAGCCGCTCGACGAGCTCCTGCGTCGGCGCGACGCCGAGGTCCGCGGTCAGCAGGGTGTCCTCGATCTCTTCCCAGGTGTCCTCGTCCAGCCGTTCCTTGGAGAGCAGGCCGAGCAGGCCCTTGCCGAGCGTCGACTGGGAGCGGGCCAGCCGCGACCGGAGCCGGACCAGGCGGCCTTCTGCGGGGGCCGGGCGCTCGAGAGCCGGCGGTGCCTTCTTGGCCTCTTCGAGAACGTCCGGGGTCAGGGCCTCGTCCGGCGGAGCGACGGTGTCGCGTTCCAGCGTGCCGACGCCACCAGGCGATTCGCCGTTCTCCGACGGCTGGTCAACGCCGGGACGGGGAGCGACGGGCGGCCGTCCCGTCTGGCGGCGGCGAACTTGGACAAATCCCACGGTGGCCGCGATCAGCACGACCGCGACGACGATGCCGACAATCAGGTACTCCACGAGGCCGTAGTCTCCCAGAAGTCGGCGAGCTAACCGCTATCGAGCGGTACGCCTCCGGTCAGCGATGTCTCTGCGCCCGGCATGCGGTGGCGTGAGCGGACGCCCATGGCCGATGCCGGTCTTCAGGCTCGCGATCAATGGCCGAACTCGCTCAGCCACCGCCATCGCGCCACGTTCGGCCAGCTTGTCCGCCCGCTCGGCCACGGTGTTGAGCATTGGCTGGACGTGGGATGCGGGTGGGCCGAGCCACCGGTTGGCCCACCGGACTACCAGGCGTGCTCGGTAGGCGGTCTGTCGCCGGATCGAGTAGGCCCAGGCGCCGGAGGCGAGCGCCCAGCGGCGCATCCGGATCCGGACCTGCGGTGAACTCGTGATCTCGTGCATCACGAAGACGGCCAACAACACAGCCACCGCCATGATCAAGATGACCGCCATGCTGCCCACGAAAACCGCCATTGATCGTCCCCGATTCCAACACTGGCAACAATGTCACCATAAGTAACGCTGGGCACAATGGTAACAGTGCTGGTAGATCAACCAAGCGACGTTCCGCCACCGACACGCCACTCCCGCACGTGCCCGCCGTTCATCAGTTGATCACGGGCGATTCGTGGCACCCCGGGCCTGGGTACCACGAATCGCCCGTGATCAACGTGGTTGGTCGTACCGAGTTGGGCTAGTCGAACTGGAAGAACGCCGGGTAGGTCGTGCCATCCGACGTCGTCACGTCGAGCCGGCCACACGTATCGTCCAGGTCCGCGTCCGTCCGCCAGCGGTAGACGCCGGCCGCGACCTGGCCGGTGGTCGGCTCGGCCGCAGCAGTCGCCGCGCCCAGACCGCAGACCACCGGAGTCAGCGTCGGCGACCCGTCCGCCAGATCGGCGACCTTGCCGTCGACCAGCCGGACCGGCACGGTCGCGCCCGCCTTGAACGTGTTCAGCGCCGGCATGCTCGCAACCGGTCGCTGGAACCCGCTGGCCAGCGGAACGTGGAACGCCTGCACTCTCCCGGCGTCCGACTCGTAGGACACCAGCAGCGAGCCGTCCGCCCGCAGCTGCTCGAACGTCGCTTCGTCGATCGGCAACGACACCCGGCTGGTGCCGGGGCTCACCTCGACCGTCTCGTCCCCGACGACGCGTCCGACCATGTCGTCGCCCCATGGCGGCGGCGCCCCGTCCGAGGGGTCACACGCGGTGAAGCCGTCGTAGTCACCCGGGCAACTGGACTCGAAGACCGGGATGTATCCGTGCTGGCCGGACCACAGGAACAGCCGCGCCGTGCCCGCTTCGGCCGAGGTCAGGTCGACGTCAACGGACGATTCGCCCAGCGTCACACCTGAGACGTTCATCTCCCGCGTCGGGTCGAGCCCGGAAATCGTGACTCCGTTGGTCGCCGACTGGTAGATCGTCTGCGGCGAGTCCACTCCGCGCAGCGCCGAGTCGGGGATGATCGCATCGCGCGGTGTCGTCGGCCGGTCGGCCGGCGGCTCGTAACCGTCCAGGTACGCGTGACCCCACCGGTAGGGCTCGGACTGCTGGCTGCCGAACGGCGACCAGGCCAGCCGGGTCTGCCCGACGAAGTTCTGCGTGTCCGAGTCGTACGGCGTGATGTTCAGCCCGACGTACTCCGGATCGACCACGTTGGACGACGGGTCACCGGTCGGCGTCGCGCTCGTCGGCCCGGCCGCTGCGGGGAGGACATCCATCGGGACCTTCATCTCGATGGTGTACGACCCGCCGTCCCACACGCCGTCCTCGTCCAGGACCGCGTTCGTGGCCACCTCGACGCCCGGAGCGTTCGGAGCGTTCGGCACCGTGTCCGCGAGCGGACCAGACGAGAAGCCCTGGTGGTTGTCAGCGTCCCGCGTCCGGCACGGCCCGTTCGGACCGTCTCCGGCCTCGCCGTCAGGGTCGTCGCTGAACGGGAACACGCCCATCTTGAACGTGGTTGACGTGTCCACGGCGTCGCCCCGCGGGTCGAGCAGGAACTCGACGGAGTCCACCAGCCAGTGGCCGAAGCACCGCTCCGGCGTCGCTGCGGCGCTCTGCACGTCGTCGATCACGTGCGCGAACAGGTAGAGATCGTCGCCGTGCCAGTTGACCTTGGCGTAGCTGCCCTCGCCACAGTCGGTGCCGTTCGGGTTGCAGTTCCGGCCCTCCCAGCGCCGGCTGATGTCGAGAGTGGCGCCGGCGTACTCGCCTGCGCCGTCGACACCATCGACCGTCGGTGCGGCCGGTGCCTCGCTGACAACGGTCGTCGGGACGACGGTCAGCGACAGCGTTTCGCTCGATGCGCCGGCGGGTTCGCTGTACGACGTTGTGATGGTGACGTTGTCGTTCGTCCCACCTGGAGCCTCCGGATCGGTGTGGGTGAGCTCGAACGTCACGGTGGTCTCGTCCCTAGCCGCGAGGTCGGAGTACGGCTTGGAAGTGGCGTCGACCGTGTAGCCGGCCGGGACGTCCAGGTTGACCTCACCGGACTGGGTCGCGTCGGTCCAGTTCTGAACCGTCACTGGAAGGGTGATCGTCTCACCGGTGCCGATCTTCTGGACGGCAATTGAGCGCCCGGCGACGAAGGTGTTCGCCTCCGCCCACTCGTCGAACTCGGCGAAGTTGCCCCAGCGCTCGAACCGTCCCTCGACGGCCGGGACGACCTCGACAAGGGTCTCGTTGTAGCCGGTGATGTCGCCCGCTGTGTAGTTCGCAGCGATCTTGTACCGTCCGGCGGTCGCTTCGCTGCCGGGAGTCACGGTGAACGTGGCCGTCGACTGCTCCGAATCGGTCACCGCGCCGATGTCCTGGGCCGGCGTAACGGTCCATCCGTCGGGGACGTCCAACTCCACTGACCCGTCCGGAAGCGTGCCCTCGCCGGACTGGGCATGGACGGTCACCTCGAACCCCTGGCCCGCCACGGCGAAGAAGTCTTCGCGAGTGAGGTAGAACAGCGAGCCCAGCGGCATGCCGCCCGGGTCGGGAATGGAGGCGCCGTAGAACAGCGCGTCGTCCTGTCCGGCCAGTGGCGAGCTGTTCGGCTGGAACGGGACGAACGACTGGGTGACGCCCCACCGCGAGCAGCCCGGGTTGGTCAGGCCCTGGTGCATCAGTCGGGCCTGGGTCGGGTGGGCGCGGTTGCCCTCGCGGCCGATCTGGGCCCACGTCTTGTGCGTGCCGGGTTCGACGCCCTGGACGTTGCCGGGAAGCCAGGTGTACGGCGACTCGTAGCCGGTCCACACGCCGTGCACGGTGAACGGGTTGCTCTCCGAAGGGGTGAAACCGGTGGCGCAGTGCGGCCCGTCCTGACCGCCACTGCCCTGGGTGCTGCCGCCGGAGGTCGTCTTCTTGACCAGCCACGGCTCGAGCGCGTCCGGCCCCTCAAGCTGCTCGGGGAACATGTTGGGGTCGGCCGCCGCCGTGATGGCTTGCCAGATCATCCGGCCGGCGTACTGGTGGTTGCCGTGCCCGAAGTTGGCCGGGCTGAAGCCGACGAGCACGTCGGGCCTGGTCTCGCGGATGATCCGGACGGTGCGCTCCAGCGTCTCTTCGCGATCCCAGAAGTGCTCGGTGAGCGGTGCGCTGGTGTTGTAGAAGAAGTCAACCCGGTCGGTGTTGAAGACGTCCACCGTCCCCGAGCGGAAGTGGGAGGCGCGGTCCTCGTTCTCGCGCCGGAGGCCGAGCTCGGGGCCTGACTCGTCGCCAACCGAGTTGCTTCCGCCCTCGCCGCGGGTCTGCATGATGATTCCGCACCGCAGATCGTAGAGCTGGTTCCACACGCCACAGGGCGCGATGATGCTGGTGTCGTCGTCAGGGTGTGCCCACATCCCCATCAAGTTGACCTTGACGGGATCGTCGTCTGAGCTGTCGACCTCGACCATGCCGCCGCGCGCGTCGGCGGCGGCAACTCCGTCGGGAGCCGTGGCCGCTGGTACGGCCAAGCCCAGGATCAGGGGCACTGCTGCTGCTAGGGGCAATGCAAGCCGCTTCACGAGGACCTCCTCCGGCC
>JASLBX010000408.1 GCA_030146385.1 Jiangellaceae bacterium
GTCACTTGGGTGCGGCGCACCAGCAGGTCGTATGCGGCGAGAAGGAGCACCAGTGAGATCGCGACGATGGCCGCGTACTTGACCGCCATCGCGGCGTCCCACCTCACGACGCCGTAGGCGACGCCGACGACAATCGGCTGGTGCAGGATGTAAAGCGGCAGGACGGCGGCGGCGACGTATGCGTAAAGCCGTGCCCTGCCGCCGGGGCTGGCCTCCGCGTCCCGTGCCGCGTGACTGCGGCCCCGGTCGAGGAGACCCACGATGGCGACTACAGCGCACCAACCGGTGGCGCCATAGAGCGCGCGGAACGCGACGGCCGCCGGCACCATGTCAGTGAAGGGATCTTCGCCGGCCATCAGAAAGACGATCATGCCGGTGGCAAACATGGCCACGCCGATCAGGCCGGCCAGTACTGCGTCCCTCCGCATGGCGCTCCGGAACCGCTGGTCGGCGGCGAGTACGAAGCCGTACAGGAAGAACAACAGGTATGCCCACCGGTGCCAGGCGGCGAACTGCTCTTCCAGGCCGGCTACAGCGCTGACGATTGCGAGGGGAAGGGCGGCCAACAGAATCACGCCGCGTCGCTCAGTTGCGGCCGCCACCGATTCGAAGACACGGCTGCCGTTCCGGCGCGATAGGCGGGCAAGCGAGGTGAGCGGGGCAAGCAGGAGCGAGAAGGTCAACAGAAGCACCACAAACCACAGGTGTCCGCTCTCGAAGTGCTCGCCCCGCAGAATGAACGGAAAGTTGGACACGTCCACCCGCACGTCGAAAAACTGTGGCCAGAACTCCAGAAAGGGCTGGTCGTAGTTCTGGTCGGCTGCGCGCAGCCGCAGCCACTGTGGCACTGGGATCAACGCGAGAGTGGCGAACACCAGCGGAACGCCGAGCCGCAGCAGTCGTTCTGTGGCGAAGCCTCTCGGGCCACGCCGGCGCAGTGAATACCACGAACCCAGGCCCGCGATCAGGAACAGCATGGGCATCGCCCACACGACCGCCAGGCCGGCGACGTACGTCGTGGCCTCGGTGGTCTCGGCGTTCTTGACGTAGAAGTCATCGTTGGCGTCGAAGACCAGGGCCGAATGGAAGAACACGAGCCCGACCACGACCAGCGTGCGCAGCGCGTCCAGCTCCGGCCGCCGCTGATGCCGTACCGGTTCGGCGGTCTCGTCTTGCCGTGTCACCATGCTCTCCCCGCCGTACTCCAAGCCGTGGCGTCTACTCCGAGCTTGTCTGCCGTTTCCCCGCACGGTACAGGCCGACGTCGTAAAGATCACTGGATTACCCGTAGGGGCGTTAGTGTGCGGACCCATGGGGCAGGAAGAGGCCGATGGAGTGGCTAGCTGCTGACGGCTACTGGCTTAGCCGGTTGGTGTTCCAGCGGGCTCTGGCCCTGGTGTACCTCGTCGCATTCCTCAACGCGGCGAACCAGTTCCGCGCGCTGCTCGGCGAGCGCGGCCTGATGCCGATCCCGGCGTACCTGACTCGAACCACATTCCGGCGCTCGCCGAGCCTTTTCCACTTGCACTACAGCGACCGGTTCTTCGCCGCGGTGGCGTGGGTTGGCGTTGTGGTGTCGGCCGCGCTGCTGGTCGGCCTGGCGGACGGCCTGCCGCTGCCCGTGCACATGGCCGTGTGGGCGCTGCTGTGGGTGCTCTACGTGTCAATCCTCAACGTGGGCCAGCTGTGGTACGCCTTCGGCTGGGAATCTCTGCTCTGTGAGGTCGGGTTCCTCGCCATCTTTCTCGGGCCGGCGGACGTCCCGCCGCCACTGCTCATTCTGCTCGCACTCCGCTGGGTGCTGTTCCGGCTGGAGTTCGGCGCCGGGCTGATCAAGATGCGGGGTGACCGCTGCTGGCGAGACCTGACCTGCCTCTACTACCACCACGAGACCCAGCCGATGCCCAACGCGCTGAGCTGGTACTTCCATCGCCTGCCGAAGCCGCTGCACCGGGTCGAGGTGGCGGCGAACCACGCGACCCAGCTCGCCGTCCCGTTCCTGCTGTTCCTTCCACAACCGGTAGCAGGGGTCGCCGCGCTCCTGATCATTATCACTCAGACGTGGCTGGTGGTCAGCGGCAACTTCTCGTGGCTCAACACCTTGACCATCGTGATCGCCCTTCCCGCTTTGGGGGACGGTCTGCTCGGTGCCGTGCTGCCGATCGAGCGCCCGGAGTTGGGTCCACAGCCGGTCTGGTACCAGGCCGTTATGATCGCGGGCGCGATACTGATCATCGTCCTGAGCTACTGGCCGATCCGGAACCTGCTGTCGCCCAACCAGCGGATGAACTACAGCTTCACGCCGCTGCACCTCGTTAACAGCTACGGCGCGTTCGGCAGCATCACGCGGACCCGCTACGAGGTCGTCATCGAGGGGACGAGCGAAGGGACGCTCGGCGCGGACATGCACTGGCTCGAGTACGCGTTCAAGGGCAAGCCCACGGACGTGCGCCGGCGCCCGCCCCAGGTCGCGCCGTACCACCTGCGGCTGGACTGGCTGATGTGGTTCGCAGCGCTCTCGCGCGGCTACGCCGAGCCCTGGCTGGTGCGGTTGCTGGGCAAGCTGCTGGAGAACGATCGGACGGCACTCAAGTTGCTCCGGCACAACCCCTTCCCGGAGGAGCCGCCGGTCTACGTCCGGGCAATGCTCTACCGCTACCGGTTCACCACCCGTGATGAGCGTCGCGAGACGGGCGCGTGGTGGCACCGTTCGCTGGTCGGCGAGTACCAGCCGCCAATGTCCGCCGACCACACAGCAGTCAGGTGAGGTTGAGGCCCGCTACGTCTCATCGGGCGGACCGTTGCCGTTGCCGCGATCTCCGTTGCCGCGTTCTCCGTTGCCTCGATCGCCTTGGTCGCGATCCTCGTCGTCGTCCTCGTCTTGGACGGACGGGACTCCGGTGCTGATGTACAGGCCGATACTGCTGCCGGACGCGAACATCGTGCCGCCGCTCGGGTCCGTGGATACAACCAAGCCGGCGGTGAGCGCGGACGCGACCTCACCAGCGATGTGCGAGTCGAAGCCGGCGTCCTGGAGCCGGGCATTGGCGGTGTCGGCGTTGACACCCCGCACGTCTGGTACCCGCTCGTTGACGCCACGTACGATCTTCGGGTCGGGACGCTTGAAGCTCTCCTTCTTCTTGCCCTCGAGCATCTTGTTCATCGCGTCCCGCCAGATCGGGCCTGGGATGCAGCCACCGCATGCCGTGGCGATGAACGTGCCGTTGTACGTCCGGCCGTCAAGCGTCGTCTGCTTGCCCTCCAGGTCGGCCACCGCGACGGCCGTCGAAAGCTGGGGCGTGTAGCCGACGAACCAGACTGCGATCGAATCGTTGGTCGTCCCCGTCTTACCGGCGGCAGGCCGGTCGCCGTCGAGCCGCATCCGGTTGCCGGTCGCGCCGGGTGTCTCGATCACGCCGCGCAGCACGTCGTTGACGCCGTTCGCGACCCCCTTGTCGAGCACGCGCGTGCAGTCAGGTTCACGCTCGACGATGGCTTTGGCATTGCGGACAACCTCGACGACGCCGTGTGATTTGCAATAACTACCGCGGTTCGCGAACATGCCGTACCCGCCGGCCATCGCCAGCGGCGACACTGTGTTGGAACCCAGAGTGAACGACGCGACCTGATCAAGCGGCTGCGGCTCGCGTGTCTTGGGGACCTGCTTCCAGATACCGGCCTTCTGCGCGATCGTGGCCGGATCACAGATGCCGGTCTGTTGCAACAGCTGGACGTAGTACGTGTTGGTCGACCACTCGGTGGCCTGCCGCATCGTGATGTTGCCACCCCGCGTGGAGTTCTGCGGCCGGTAGTCGTCGTCCGCCGTGTAGATCGTGTTGTCGTTCCAGCAGATCTTGAACTTCTTACCCGCCATGTTGATCTGGTTCGGCGCATTGATCCGGAGGTTCAGTGACTTGCCCTGCTTGATCGCCGCCGCTAGCACCCATGGTTTGAAAGCCGACCCCGCCTGGATTCCGTTGGAGTTGCCGTACCTCTTGTCCACGGCGTAGTTGACCATGGAGTAGCCCTTGCCCTCGGGCCCGTATTCGCGCGAGTTGGCCAAGGCCTTGATGTGGCCGGTGCTGGGATGGACGGTGGCCACCGTGCCTATAGCACTGTCGGTCGGAGCGATCTGCTTGGACAACGCCTTCTCGGCGGCGCGCTGGATGTCGCGATCGAGCGTCGTTTTGATGGTCAAGCCACCGCGCATAAGGAGTTCCTCGCGGTCTGCCCGTGTCTCTCCGAGCTCCTCCATCTCCATGAGCTCGGTAACCGCATAGTCGCAGAACCAGGGCGACCACGACGACACGCAACCGCTCGGTGTCTCGGTGATCTCCAGGCCGAGGTCCGCCTGGCGGGCTTCCGCGGCTTCATGCTCGCTGATCATTCCCAGCTCTACCATGCGCGTGATCACCGTGTTGCGCCGGCCGATGGCGGCTTCCGGGTTGCTCGTCGGCTCGTAGGCCGAAGGACGCTGAACGAGGCCGGCGAGCGTGGCGGCCTGCGTTAGCGTGAGGTCGGCCGCCTTCGTGGAGAAGTAGTAGCGGGCGGCCGTCTGGACGCCGTAGTTGGCGCGCCCGGACGGGCCGCCGAAGTTGGCGATGTTGAGGTACTTCTCGAGGATTTCTTCCTTGGTGTACTCGCGCTCGATGTTGACCGCCATCCGCAGTTCGCGGAGTTTGCGCATGTAGCCCTCGGGCCCGGAGTCGGCAAGGACCGCCGTCCGCTCCTCCGGGGTCTTGGCCTGATCGAGTAGCACCATCTTGACGTACTGCTGGGTGAGCGTGGAGCCCCCGCCGACCGTCTCACCTGCTTCGAGATTGCTGATGAGGGCCCGGGTTGTGCCCTGCAGGTCGAGCGGGCCGTGCTCGAAGAACCGGTGGTCTTCGATCGCGAGCGTCGCATCGATCATCACGGGCGCGATCTTGTCGATGCCGACAGGGACGCGGTTCTCCTCGTAGAACGTCGCCAGCGTGCGTCCCTCGCTGTCGACCATCCGCGAGCGCACGGCAAGCGGCGTTATCTCGACCGCGTCGGTCATTTCGGTGAAGGCTTCCGCGCCGGTGCGAGCGGTCAGTCCGAGCCCGGCAGTGACAGGCAGGGCAAGCCCAGCAAGGAGCACGCCGGCAAGCGCGCTGACCCCGACCATCAACAGCAACCGGCGGATCGCAGCGACGACTGCTGCGGGGCTGAACACTCCCATGCGCACAGCCTAGGTCTTCAACCGGTCATGGTCACGGTAGGTTCCGCGGCCGATACAGCGGACCATTGTGATCACGACACGGCGTAGTGTAGGCCTACAGGAGTCTGGCGTCTATCAACCGTTTGCTTGATCATATTTTGTTCGATCGGACCTACTGGCTGACCTGATATTTCTCGTACCTTTTGCACCACGGTGAACGTCGAGTCACTTGGCTCGGCAAGATCCAGAAAGACGGGGGGATAACAGCATGACGTGGGTTACTGATTGGCCGAGCCAGGCCGCGTGCAGGGGCGCAGAGCCCGATGAGCTCTTCGTCCAAGGTGCCGCGCAGAACCGCGCCAAGGCCGTCTGCATGGGGTGTCCAGTGCGAGCGGAGTGTCTTGCTGACGC
This sequence comes from Jiangellaceae bacterium, assembly GCA_030146385.1. Classification (GTDB taxonomy): domain Bacteria; phylum Actinomycetota; class Actinomycetes; order Jiangellales; family Jiangellaceae; genus JASLBX01. The sequence continues at coordinate 5,594 of JASLBX010000408.1, forward strand.
GCTGGACAATCGCATCGAGTTTGGAATCTGGGGAGGGATGACCGAGCGGGAGCGCAGGGCCTTGCTGCGCCGACGCCCGCAGGTCGCCTCGTGGCGGGTGCTCATCGAGTCGGCCCGCCGTGACTACGATCTCGCCCAGGCGGGCTAGTGACCCTAGCCCATGATCAACCGGCCAGGAGCCGGCCCATGTCACGCAACCCAGCCAGATCATGGACGTCTCCGGCGAGTGCTGGCACATGCGTGACGGGAACGAGTGGATGGGCGGCCGTGAACCGCTCCGCTAGCCGCCGGTCCTGACTGGCCAGCGTCAGGCGCTCGGCATGAATCATCAGGAGCGCGGCGGTGAGCCGGTGCTCACGCCGGCCGGCCAGGCGCTCGACAGCTGCGCGGGCCTCGTCCTCGCTGACGCCTCCTCGGCTGTCGGCATGTACGCGGTTGAGCACCAGCCCGGATAACGGCATGCCATCAGCCTCCAAGCGCTCGACGAAGTAGGAAGCTTCCCGCAGGGCGTCCGGCTGCGGAACCGCGACGACGACGAACGCGGTCTCGGGCCGCTTCAGCAGAGCGTACGTTTCGTCCGCCCGCTCCCGGAACCCACCGAACATGGTGTCGAGCGCTGAGACGAACGTCTGGACGTCTCGCAGCAGCTCTCCGCCGAGGATCTTGGTAAAAGCCGATGTCACCATCGACATCCCCGCTGAGAAGACGCGGAAGTACGCCCGTCCCCCGGCGCGGGCAGGGGCGCTGAGTAGCCGGATCAGCCTCCCGTCGAGGAACGAGCCGAGACGTTCCGGAGCATCGAGGAAGTCCAGAGCAGACCGCGACGGCGGGGTGTCCACGACGATGAGGTCCCACTCGTCGCGCTGGTGAAGTTGGCCCAGCTTCTCCATCGCCATGTACTCCTGCGTGCCGGCGAACGAGGACGAGAGCGCCTGGTAGAACGGATTGGCCAGGATCTGGCGGGCCCGATTCGGAGTGGTGTGCGACTCGACCACTTCGTCGAACGTCCGCTTCATGTCGAGCATCATCGCGTCCAGTCGGCCGCCGGCCGACTGATCGATGCCATGGACCTGCCGGGGGGTGTTGTCGAGCTCGGTCAGGCCCATCGACTGAGCGAGCCGGCGGGCGGGGTCGATCGTCAGGACGACTGTCTGGCGGCCCCGCTCGGCGGCTCGGACGGCGAGGGCGGCGGCGGTCGTCGTCTTGCCTACTCCGCCGGAGCCGCAGGTGACGATGATTCGGGCTCGCGCGGAGTCGATCAGCTGATCGATCTCGAGAGGTGGCGGCGGCTTCATGCGGCGCCCTGGTCCGAGAGCGTTTCGGCGAGCTCGTACAGGGCGGCCAGGTCGATTCCCGCTGCGATCCGCGGCAACTGGTAGACCGGGCGTCCTGTCTTGTCGATCAGCTCGCGCTGTTCTGTCTCGAGGGCGACGCGTTCAGCGTGCGCGGTGGCTTCGACCACGAGCCGCGCTACGGCTGTGTCGGTGGCCGCCAGGCCGGCGGTTTTGAGCCCGTCGTGGATCGCGTCCCGATTCAGCCGTCCGCGGCGGGCGGCGGCGAGGTCGCGGCTGGTGAGGTACTGCTCCCGAACCTGGTTGACGACAATCGCGCCGACGGGAATCTCGGTGTCGTGCAGATCGTCGATCGCGTCGAGCGTCTCCTGTACCGGCATCTCCTCCAGGAGCGTGACGACGTGCACGGCAGTCTGCGGGCTGCGGATCAGATCCATGGTCAGTCTGGCGTGCCGGTTCACCGGACCCACGCGGGCGAGCGACGTCACGGCGGCAGTCACATTGAGGAAGCGGCTGATTCGCCCGGTCGGCGGTGCGTCGAGGACGACCGCGTCGTAGACGGGTCTGCCGTTGGGGGCGCGCCGGCGCGTGACCTCGTAGGTCTTGCCGGTCAGCAGCACATCGCGCAAACCCGGGGCGACGGTCGTCGCGAAGTCCACGACGCCCATCCGGTCGAGCGCTCGCCCGGCCCGGCCCAGGTGGTAGTACATCTCGAGGTACTCATGCATCGCCTCGTGCGCGTCGACCGCGAGCCCGTACACGTCGCCACCGCCGGGCGCGACGGCGAGCTTTTTCTCGGCGTATGGCAGGGGAGGGACGTCGAACAACTGCGCCAGCCCCTGGCGCTCCTCGACCTCGACGAGCAGCACCTTGCGACCGCCGGACGCGAGCGCGAGTGCGAGCGCTGCCGCCACCGTCGTCTTGCCAGTGCCCCCCTTGCCGGTGACGACGTGCAACCGCACGCCCTCCCAGTGCCGTTCGTCCACACTCATCCTTGGCAGCGTAGGCGACGCCGCGACGCGGGACAGCTCGTTGCGCCGTTCATTGCTTCAGGGTGGCTAGCCTTCGGCCATGGACGTGATCGACATTGTCGGAGAGTCGTGCGCCCGGGCCTCGAACGTTACGCAGTGCGAGTGACGAGATTGGGCTTTGCTCCCGAAGCGTCCGCCCTTGGACATTGCCAGGCCAACGGGCGCCACCCGACAGCTGGCCACTGCCCTGCCTAGGCGAACCTGGCGGCGGGCGTCACCCCAGACCTGGCCGACGACCATGGCTGGGACGTGGATATCTCGCCCAGCTTCCAGGGCAAGGTGGTGGCGCGCCCACATCCTGCGATCGTTGCTATCGAGGGCAAGTAGTGCACCGGCGTCATACACGTAGGGAACTGTCACGCGGCACCCGGAGCCCGATCGGTGCCACCAAGCAACTCGGCGTCCGCTGCGGCCATCTCTGCTTGCGCCGCGGCCAGCTCTTGTGGCGTGAATGTGCCGTGCTCGGCCTGCCACTCTGCGACTGCCGCACGCCCTTGGAGCGGGCTGGACGCCGAAGTCGGCGACGCTTAGAGATCGGCGAGCAGGCTGAGCGGACGTTCGACGCAATCGGCGACGTAGCGCAGGAAGCCGCCGGCCGTGCCGCCATCGCACACCCGGTGGTCGAATGTCAGCGACAGCTGAGTCACCTTCCGCACCGCCAGCTGGCCGTCCACCGCCCAGGGCTTGTCCACGATCCGTCCCAGGCCGACCAGCGCCGCCTCCGGGTGGTTGATGATCGGCGTCGAACCGTCCACCCCGAACACGCCGTAGTTATTCAGCGTGATCGTGCCGCCGGTGAGGTCGGACGGGTTGACCTTGCCGTCGCGCGCAGCGGCGGTAAGGCGGGCGATCTCCTCGCCCAGCTGGACGGTCGTCATCCGGTGCGCGTCCTTGACCACCGGGACGACAAGCCCGCGATCGGTCTGCGTGGCGAAACCGAGATGGACGTGACCGTGCTGGACGATCTCGTCGACTTCGACCGAGGAGTTGAGCTCCGGGTAGCGCGTCAGGCCGGCCACCACGAATCGCGCTAGCAGAGCCATCAGGCCGACACCGGGGTGCGCCGCGCGCAGGGCCTCGCGGGCCTCGATCAGTCCGGTGGCGTCCACGTCGACCCACGTCGTGACGTCGGGGATCTCGCGCCGGCTCGTCGACAGCTTGTCGGCGATGGCCCGCCGCACGCCGCGGAGCGGAATGCGCTTGTCCTCCAACCCGCCGATGGCCGGGGCGCCAGCTGCGGGCTGCGCGGCAGCGGAGATCGTTGCTGCTTCGACGTCCCGTCGCAAGATCACACCAGCCGGTCCGGATCCGGTCAGCGTCGAGAGGTCCAGGCCGCGTTCGCGAGCCAGCCGGCGTACGACCGGCGAGATGACCCTGGGTGCGCCGGCACTGGCTGGCGCCTCCGCCGGTTCGTGCGCCCGCTGAGTTGCTGTTGCGTCGGACGTAGCAGCGCCGTTAACCCCCGCTGATACCGGCCCATGGCGCGCGCGCCGGACCGCCCGGCGGGACGACCTGCTTCCGGACTGGGTGCCGTATCCGACCAGCACGGCGCCCGAGCCGGCGCGCTCTTCGGCCCGGACTATCTCGGCGGCGCGTGCGGCCGGGTCGTCCAGCGGCGCGATGGTCAACAGTGGCTGTCCGACGGCGATGGTGTCGCCCGGCGCACCGTGCAGCGCCTGGACCGTACCCGCGTACGGGCACGGAACCTCGACCGCCGCCTTGGCCGTCTCGACCTCGACGACGATGTCGTCCACGCCGACCGTGTCGCCCTCGGCCACCCGCCAGCTGAGGATCTCGGCCTCGGTCAGCCCTTCACCCAGGTCCGGCAACCGAAAGACCTGCTGATCATCGGCATTCTCCGGTTGCATGGCCCGGGAAGTGCCGGTGATCACCGGATCGTCGTTGGAGGTCATGCCGGAACCGCCTCGAGGAACCTGTGGTCGGGCTCGTCGTCCCACTGGAGGCGCGCGACGGTGTCGAGCACCCGGTCCACACCGGGCAAGTAGTGCTTCTCGACCATGGGCGGCGGGTACGGGATGTCCCAGCCGGTGACGCGCAGCACCGGCGCCGCCAGCGAGTGGAAGCAGCGCTCCTGGACCCGCGCGGCGATCTCGGCGCTGACACTGGCGAAGCCGGCCGCCTCGGAGACCACCACGCAGCGACCGGTCTTGCTCACCGATGCCGCCACGGTCTCGTCGTCGAACGGGACGATCGTCCGTAGGTCGACGACTTCGAGATCCCAGCCTTCGTCCTCGGCGGCGGTCGCGGCCTCGAGGGCTACCGGCACCGTGGGGCCGTACGCGACGAGCGTCGCGTCGGCGCCGTTCCGGCGGACGGCCGCCCGGCCGAACGGGTCGGTCTCGACGGGCGTCGTCACGTCCGCCTTCGACCAGTACAGCTTCTTCGGCTCCATGAACACGACCGGGTCGGGGTCGTCGATCGCCTGCCGCAGCAGCGAGTAGGCGTCCTCGACGGTTGCGGGGGTGACTACCTTCAGGCCCGGTGTGTGGGCGTAGTAGGCCTCGGACGAGTCGGAGTGGTGCTCGACGCCGCCGATGCCACCGGCGTACGGCACCCGGATGACCATCGGGACGTTCACCGCGCCGCGGGTGCGGTTGCGCATTTTGGCCACATGCGAGACGAGCTGTTCGAACGCCGGGTAGGCGAACGCGTCGAACTGCATCTCGACGACGGGCTTGAACCCGTTCATCGACATGCCGAGCGCGAACCCCACGATGCCGCTTTCGGCGAGCGGGGTGTCGAAGCAGCGGTCCTCCCCGAAGTCGCGGGCCAGCCCGTCGGTGATGCGGAACACGCCGCCGAGCGTGCCGACGTCCTCACCAAACATTACGACCGACTCGTCGTCGGTCATCGCGTCGCGCAGAGCCGCGTTGAGCGCCTGCGCCATGGTCATGCTGGGCATCAGGCGTCTCCCTCCAACTCCTCGGCGAGCCACGTTCGCTGTTCACGCAGTTGCGAGGTCGGTTCGGCGAACACGTGGTCGAACAGCTGCAGCGGCTCGAGCTTCGGGTCGGCGTTCAGTCCGTCCCGCACCTGACCGGCGAACACCTCGGCCTGCTTGCGTGCTCCGCCGATGTCCTCATCGGTCAGCGCGCCCGTCGAGAGCAGGTACGACTCCAGCCGGGCGACGGGGTCACGGCGCTCCCACTCGGCAACCTCGGACTCGTCGCGGTAGCGTGTGGCGTCGTCCGCGTTGGTGTGCGCCTCGATGCGGTACGTGTGTGCCTCGACCAGTACCGGCCCCTCGCCGGCCCGGGCGCTCTCAACGGCGTGCTGCAAAACTGCGAGGACGGCCATCGGGTCGTTGCCGTCGACCTGTTCGCTGCGGATGCCGTACCCCACGCCCTTGTACGCGAGAGCCGGGGCGGCGGTCTGCTTCGAGAGCGGGACGGAGATCGCGAACCCGTTGTTCTGGATCAGAAAGACCACCGGAGCCTGGTACACGGCGGCGAAGTTGAGCGCCTCGTGGAAGTCGCCCTCGCTCGTGCCGCCGTCGCCGACGAAGACCATGGCCACGGTGTCCTCGCCGCGGCGCTTGGCCGCGTAGGCGTGGCCGACCGCGTGCGGTGCCTGGGTGCCGAGCGGGGTGCACTGCGGTGCGGTGCGGTGTTCTTTCGGGTCATAGCCGCAGTGCCAGTCGCCGCGCAGCAACGTCAGGGCCTCGACCGGATCGATGTCGCGGGTGATCAGCGCCATGGAGTCGCGGTAGGTCGGGAACAGCCAGTCCGTCGGCCGGAGGGCGAGCACGCCGCCGACCTGACAGGCCTCCTGGCCGTGGCTCGACGGATACACGGCGAGACGTCCCTGCTTGGTCAGCGCGGTGGCCTGAGCGTCGAACCGGCGGCCGACCACCATCCGGCGATAAGCCTCGACGAGCAGGTCGGCGTCCGGCTCCCCATACGCCGCGCGGCGGGATTTCGTGGTGGGCTTGCCGTCCTCATCGAGGAACTGGATGGGCTTGCCCGCAGGCAGCAGCGCTGCGGCGCCCTCAGCGGTTCCGGTGGCGGCAGGTCGAGATGCGGCACGGCGCTTGGCGGCCGTACCGGCTTCGCGGGTGGTCATCGAAGGTCACCCCTGAGTCGGTATGTGCGGGCCCCCGGTTTGATTAACTATCGTGCGCCTCGTGAGATAGTCATCTCAACAACTGTCACGAATCAGCGACAGATGGCTCTCGGAGCAGCTCATGACCGACCAGACGTCTTGGG
>JASLBX010000455.1 GCA_030146385.1 Jiangellaceae bacterium
AGGCCGGCGCGACCCCGCGACTGACCGTTCAGATGCGACCATCCGGTGGCGCCACTAGGACTGCTCGGCCTGATCTCTCGTGCTTCCTGGTGGTGAGCCGAGCGCCTGAGTGTCCGGTCATCTTGACGAGTGCGGCGCGTAATCAGGTGCCAACATGATGACAAATCGCTGACAAACGATCAAGGGCCCGGTCCGCCTCTTGGCTGACCGGGCCTCTGACCTGCACTTACGTGGTAGCGGGGGGAGGATTTGAACCTCCGACCTCTGGGTTATGAGCCCAGCGAGCTACCGAACTGCTCCACCCCGCGTCGCGATACGAAGTTTACGGGACGCCGCCCGCAGAGACCAAATCGACGCCACCCCATGATCACGAAGAGTTTGTAGCCCGATCCGGTGACAAACTCGTCGTGATCACGGGATCTACCGTCGGCGAGTTGGCTATTCGCCGCCTTCGATCTCGGCCAGCTGGTTCAGCGCTTCCTCGAGCCGCTGGAGCGCCTCGCCGTATGCCGCCCAGTCGCCCTCACGCTGTGCCGCCTCCGCGTCGTCGTATGCCTGCTGCGCGGCTTCGATCAGCTCCTGTGCGTTACCTGTCGGGGGCGGCTGCTGCTCGTCCGCCGGTGGCTCTTCCTCGGCCGGCGGCTCTTCGGCGGGTGGCTCCTCCTCGGCGGGGGGCGCTTCGCCCTCTTCGACTGCCGGGACATCCTCGGCGACGTTCTCCGGCTCCCCGGTCTCGATGCCCGCCTCACCGCGGAACACCTGGTCGAGAGACTCCTGCAAGGTCGGGGCGAAGCCGACCTCCTCACCGAATGCGACGAGCACCCGGCGCAGCACTGGGAAGGTCGCCGCCGTCGCGCCGGACTGCTGGACGTACACCGGCTGGACGTACATCAAGCCACCACCGACCGGCAACGTCAGCAGGTTACCGGTGATTGTCTCAGCACCACCCTGACGGAGCAGGGACAGCTCGGTTGCTACCGCGGGGTCGGACTCGAACCGGTTGGCGACCTGTCCAGGTCCGTCGATCTGGGTATCGCCGGGCAATCGGAGGATCTGGATCTCGCCGTACCCATCGCTCCGCGCGTCCGCGTTTACCGCCATGAACCCGGCCAGGTTCTCACGCGCGACCGGGGTGAAGGTGGTGGTCAACGAGAACGTCGGCGCGTCGGTCTCCGGCATCTGGATGCTCTGGTAGTAGACCGGCTGCGCGAAGTTCGGGTTGGCCGGGTCGTCGGGCACCACCCAGCGGTCCTGACCCTCGTAAAACGTCGAAGCGCTGGTGACGTGGAACTGCGACAGCAGCTCCCGCTGGATCTTGAACAGATCCTGCGGGTATCGCAGGTGCGACATCAGCTCGTCGGAGATCTCCGACCTCGGCTGCACGGTTTCGGGGAACGCGTCCATCCAGGTCTCGAGCACCGGGTCGTTGTCGTCCCACTCATAGAGCGTGACCGTGCCGTCGTATGCGTCCACAACGGCCTTAACGGAGTTGCGGATGTAGTTGATGTGGTCGCGCGGCTGGGCCACGACGCCGGGGAGGATGACGCGCGAGTCGCTGGTCGCCTCCTCCATCGACAGCCGCTGTGAGTACGGATACGAGTTGAGCGTCGTGTAGCCGTCCATGATCCAGATGACCCGGCCGTCGACGACCGCGGGATAGGGGTCGCCGTCGACCTTCAACCACGGAGCCACCTTCTCCAGCCGGGTGCGCGGGTGACGGTCGTAGAGGATCACCGACTCGGAGTTGATCCGGTCGGTCAGCAGGATGCTGGTCTCCTGGAACTTTGTGGCGAACAACAGGCGCTGGACGAACGAGCCGATGGCCACGCCGCCCTCACCGTCGTAGGTGAACGGCTCGTTCTGCGCATCGCCCTCACCACTGCCGATCGGGATGTCAAACTCCACCGGGTTGGCACCCTCGGGCGCACCGACGATCGAGTAGTCCGGCGAGTTCTCGCCGAAGTAGATCCGCGCCTCGTAGTCGCCGAGCTCCTCGGAGATGTCGCCGCGGGACGGTATGTCCTCCTCCGCCCACACCGGCGCGCCGCTGGGCTGGCGGCTGTTGCCGTACGCGGCGACGACGCCGAAACCGTGGGTGAATGTCGTGTGCCGGTTGATCCAGTTCTGCTGGCCGGACGGCAGTCGGTTGATGTCGATCTCGCGCGCGGCGATCACGATGTCCCTGGTGCCGTCGCCGATCTCATACCGGTCGATGTCCAGCAACTGCGGGAACTGGTAGAAACCGCGCACCTGTTGCTGCTGGGTGAACGTAGCCGACACCACGTTGGGGTCGACGAGGCGGATCCCTGGAACGCTGGCGGCATCGTCCTGCAGCTGGCCCGCCTCGACGGTGACGCGGGCGTTGTACGACGTGGTGGTCGCATCGGCGACGTCGTACGCGTCCCGCGTCGCGTCGATGTTGCGCTGCAGGTACGGCTCCTCGCGGGTGAGCTCGCTCGGACGGACCTGGAAGGACTGGACGAGGAACGGCCACAGCCCGCCGAGCAGGATCGCCGACAGAACAAGCAGGCCGAGCGAGATTCCCGGCAGGGTCCAGTTGCGCATCCAGACGTTCACGAAGAACAGGACCGCACAGATCAACGCGATGAAGACCAAGATGATCTTGGCTGGCAGCAGCGCGTTGATAGCGGTGTAACCCGCCCCGGTGAAATCGTTCTGGCCGATCCGGCCGTCGTAGATCAGCAGTTCGTACCGGTCCAGCCAGTACGCGGCCGCCTTCAGCAGCACGAACAGGCCGATCAGGACGGACAGGTGCGCCTGAGCCGAAGGCGTGACCCGCTCCCCCGCCGTCTGCAGGCGGATCGCGCCGTAGACGTAGTACGTGATCGCCGCCGTGATCAGGCCGAGCACCACAATGGCGAAGCCGAAGCTGACCAAGAACCGCCACCATGGCCAGCTGAAGGCGAAGAACCCGACATCGGTACTGAACTGCGGGTCGCTCACGCCGAAGTCGCGGCCGTTGCGCCACAGCAGGAACGTTTGCCAGTTCGACGACGCGCTTCCGCCGGCGATAAGGCCGATGAGGATCGCGGCGGCAATGACGACCCACTTCCGCACCGGGTCGATGGCGTCGCGGTAGCGGTCCAGGCTCTGCTGCTCGACGCTCATCGGCCGGTACCGCGGCCGGAGCCGGTATGCGATCAACGCGTTAACGACGATGGCCGCGGCCATCATGGCGCCGCCGACGACGAACAGTCCAGCCTGGGTCAGGAGCCTCGTTGTCCAGACGCTGGTGAAGTCAACTGAGTCGAACCACAGCCGCTCGGTGAGCAGGTTCACCGAGACTCCGTACAGCACGGCAATCACGGCAAGGACTACGAGCGTCGGGATCAGTGCCCGCGACCGGCGTGCTGTCGGGGTGCGGCCCCGGAATGGATCAGCGGGGCGAGGGAAGTCGCTCACGCAGACGAAACTATCCCACGACCGCTCGGGGTTCCCACCCGCCACCGCACGCAGCGCTCATGTGACGATGTTGTGATGTCCGCAGCAG